>NZ_PQMX01000021.1:0-89519 GCF_004368385.1 Burkholderia sp. B10
GCCCCCCCGTGAGCACGACCCTCCTTTTTCATCCCACGCCCGACGCCGCGTACGGCTTTCCCAACGCGCGACGGCTCGCGCACGTCGCCTCGCCGCACCAGCACATCGAAGTGTGGGACACCCCGCAGCTCGGCCGCCTGTTCACGCTCGACGGCCGGCCGATGACGTCGGTCGGCGACGAATACGTGTACCACGAGTGCATGACGCACCCGGCCGCGCTCGCGCATCCGTGCCCGAAGAAGGCGCTCGTGCTCGGCGGCGGCGACGGCGGCGCCGCGCGCCAGTTGCTCAAGCACGCGTGCATCGAGCGGATCGTCGTCGCCGAACTCGACGACGAAGTGGTCGGGATGGCGCGCCGCTATCTCGACGACGTGCACCAGGGCGCGCTCGACGATCCGCGCGTCGAGGTCGTGATCGGCGACGCCGCGCAGTTCGTCGCGTCGACCGTCGAGCATTTCGATCTCGTCGTGTTCGACCTCACGCCGCCCGACTCGCCGGCGGCCGGCCTCTATACGCGCGAGTTCTACGCGCGGCTCAAGCGGATCCTGACGCCGCGCGCCGCGCTGTCGATGCATCTGGGCTCGCCGCTGTTCCATGCGGCGCGCATCGCCGCGCTGCTCGACGATCTGCGCGCGAGCTTCGCGTTCGTCGACCCGCTGTCCGCGCACGTGCCGCTGTACGGCTCCCAATGGCTGATGGCGATCGCGAGCGACACGCTCGACGCGGCCGCGCTGTTCGCACACGACGTCGACGAGCGGCTCGCCGCCCGCCGCGTGCACGGATTGCGCTACTACGATGCGCGACTTCATGCGGCCCTCTTTGCCCTGCCGCGCGCGCTGCGCGATACACTGGGCGGGCGCCGCTGAGCTTGGCGCAACGCGTCGTGATGCCGGTTGATCGCGCGCTCGTCGGCGCGCAGCGGGCGGGCGCGGTAAACGCCCGTCGCGGCGGCCGCATGCGGCCGAACGCCCGCGCGACGACCTTTCCACAGGAGATTTGATGACCGATCCACGTCCGGCCAACGTGCCTTGGTTGACGCCTTATCTGGCCGTGCGCAACGCGCGCGCCGCCATCGACTTCTTCAAGGCCGCATTCGGTTTCGCGCTGCGCGACGTCCATGACGAGGACGGCGCGATCATGCACGTCGAGATGACCTATCACGATCAGTTGATCGTGATGTTCGCGCCCGAAGGCGCGTTCGGCTCGACCGCGCTCACGCCGAAGCATGCGAACGCGACCGCGCCGCAGTCGTTCTATCTGTACGTCGACGACGTCGACGCGACCTGGCAGCGCGCGCTCGATGCGGGCGCGAAGTCGCTGAGCGCGCCGCAGGACCAGTTCTGGGGCGACCGCTTCGCGCAGATCGAGGATCTCGACGGCTACCGCTGGGCACTCGCGTGCCGGGTGCGCCCATGAACGGAGCCGCAATCCAGATGAACGAGGCGACCACCACCGCGGCCGTGCCGCGCTTTTTCGTCGAAGCGACGCTGCGCGCCGGCGCGACGCTCGCGTTGCCGGCCGACGTCGCGCGTCACGCGCAGGTGCTGCGGCTGGAGCCCGGCGACGCGCTGGTGCTGTTCGACGGCAGCGGCGGACAGTACCGCGCGCAGCTCGTCGAGATCGACAAGCGCAACGCGCTTGCGCAGCTCGACGCGTTCGAGCCGGTCGAGGCCGAGCCGCCGTACCGCGTGACGCTCGCGCAAGGCATCGCCGGCGGCGACAAGATGGACTGGGTGATCGAGAAGGCCGTCGAACTCGGCGTCGCGGCGGTCGTGCCGCTGACGACGGCGCGCGGCGTCGTGAAGCTGTCGGGCGAGCGCGCGGACAAGCGCGTCGCGCACTGGCGCGGCGTCGTGCGCGCATCGTGCGAGCAGTGCGGGCGCAACCGCGTGCCCGAGGTCGCCGCGGTGCGCGGGTTCGGCGCGTGGCTCGACGCGCTGCCCGCGGCGCCGGCCGACGGCGAGTTGCGGCTGCTGCTGTCGCCGCGCGCGAGCATTCCGTTCGCGTCGCTGCCGGATCAGCCGCCCGCGGCTACGGTCACCCTGCTGATCGGGCCGGAAGGCGGGTTGTCGCCGGACGAGGAAAACGCGGCGCGTGCGCACGGCTTCACCGCGCTGTCGCTCGGCCCGCGCGTGCTGCGCACCGAAACGGCCGGCGCGGCCGTGCTCGCGGCGCTGGCCGCGCGCTGGGGCGGGTGGTGATGCGGCGGGCCGCCGCGCGTGGCAAGCGGCGGCCCCGAACTCTCGGCGAGTCGCATATCGAGCACCGGCTGCGCCCGGCCCGCGCGAGCGCGGACGCAAAAAAGCCCGCTCGACGCGGGCTTCCTGCAGGATGGGCCGCGTAGGCGGCCGCCGCACCTGCGCTTACGCGAACGAATAGAACACGCGGAACGCGACCTTGCGCTCGGCCCAGAACTCCGCGGCCTCGCGGAACACGTCGAGCAGCGTCTCGCGCCCTTCCTTGTCGAACTTCTGCGCGATCGGCAGCCCTTCGAGGACGATCACGAAACCGGGCTGTGCGCCGGCCTTCGCGACGAGGTCGGTCAGGCAGTCGTACAGCGCGTCGTAGTTCTTGCCGAAATGCTTTGGAAACAGAAACGACGTCGCGATCGTCTCCATCACTTCCTGCTTCGACTGCGCGGCGCCGCAATACGCATACAGGAAATGCTGGCCGAGCCGACCGGCTTCGTCGGCGAGATCCTGCACGCGGAACGCGCGGATCGACTGCACGAGATTGGGTCGGACGGTCGTGAAAAGGCTCATAGGCTCCTCGTTCGATGAAAGCCCGGGCTCGGCCGCCTGTTGCTCAGGCGCGCCGCCGGCCTGTGCCGCCGCGTGTAGTTGCATCACGCGCTGAAACAGATTGCCGTCGCCGGCCGCGAACAGTTCCGCCGCCGCCGTATCGTGCGCGTAGATGGAGTCGCTCATGCCGTTCATCCCGAAGTCATTCAACAATACGTTTAAAACTGTTGTAGTGGTCGTCTGTGTAATAACAGTTGTCGGTCCGGCGCAGCGGCCCGCCACAGACGATCCGACGCGCGCCGCGATTGCGCGCGCGCGGCGTCGGGACCGTGTACTCGTGGTAGTAGCCGCGCTTCGCCTTGGGCAGGATCCGTTCGCGATTGCCGAACACGACGCCGTCCTTCTCGTAAGGATAGGGGCCGCCGTCGGCGATCAGGCCAAGCGTGGTCACGGCCTCGCGCGGCAAACGCGCCGCGGGGACCGTATCGACCCCGGCTGCGGCCACGTCGGCCGAAGCGGCCTGCCGTGCGTATGCGGCGGAAACCAGACTGCCCGTCGGCGCGCCGACGATACCCATCGCAAACATCGCGAAGACGGACGCGAGCGCGCCGTTGCGGAGCCACTTGCGTGCCATGAACCAGGGTTCCCGCTGTTAAATCAAGTAGTTGACGACCAACCAAAGGCGTTAGCGTAGCGCTATTGTTCCCGCGAATCAATGTTCGTTTGGAAACCGAAAGCCCGATGCCCCGCCGCAACGGGCATTTTTTACCTAAATCACATCACTTTTATCTTTCATAGGATAAAATGGCGGCGGCATCTGTCACCTGGCGAGATCTGCCTCCTTGCCACGCTCATTACCCGGAGTGGAGAGATGCCGTTGTTGATTAGGGAAAGCGCCTTCGCGCGATACCCGACGGCGTGCCCGTTGCGGGCACGCCTCTTTTTGCCTTTGTTGACAATTTCATCTGCTGTGCCGCGCCGGTTCGACCGGGCGGCACCCGCGTGTTGGCTCAGCGCGACGCGTTCACGTCGGCGACCAGCAGCGCCGCCATGTTGACGATGCGGCGAACGGTCGCCGATTCGGTCAGCACGTGCACCGGCTGCGCGGCGCCCAGCAGGATCGGCCCGATCGCGATGTTGTTGCCGGCGGCCGTCTTCAACAGGTTGTACGCGATGTTCGCCGAATCGATGTTCGGCAGGATCAGCAGGTTCGCGTCGCCCTCGAGCGTCGATTCGGGCAGGATCTCCTTGCGCAGCGCCGCGTCGAGCGCGACGTCGCCGTGCATCTCGCCGTCGACCTTCAGCTCCGGCGCGCGTTCCTGCAGGATCGCGAGCGTATCGCGCATCTTCTGCGCTGACGGCGCGTTGCTCGTCCCGAAATTGGAGTGCGACAGCAGCGCGACCTTCGGCTCGATGCCGAACCGGCGCACTTCCTCGGCGGCCATGATCGTGATCTCGGCCAGCTCCTCCGGGGTCGGATCGACGTTCACGTGCGTGTCGACCAGGAAAATCTGGCGGCCCGGCAGCACGAGGCCGTTCATCGCCGCGTAGACGCTGCAGCCCGGGCGCTTGCCGATCACCTGGTCGATGAAGTGCAGGTGGCGGTGCGTGGTGCTGATCGTGCCGCAGATCATCCCGTCCGCTTCGCCCTTCTTCACCAGCATCGAGCCGATCAGCGTCGTGCGGCGGCGCATCTCGACACGCGCGAGCTGCTCGCTGATGCCCTTGCGCGCCATCATCTTGTAGTACGTCTGCCAGAAGTCGCGGTAGCGCTCGTCGTGCTCGGTGTTGACGACGGTGAAATCGGCGCCCGGCGTCAGGCGCAGCCCGTAGCGCTGGATACGGTGCTCGATCACCGACGGGCGGCCGATCAGGATCGGCTTCGCGAGCTTCTCGTCGACGATGATCTGAACCGCGCGCAACACGCGCTCTTCCTCGCCCTCCGCGAACACGACGCGCTTCTTCTCGCCGGGCGCGGCGCGCGCGATCTGGAAGATCGGCTTCATCGTCGTGCCGCTGTGATAGACGAACTGCTGCAGATGCTGCTTGTACGCCTCCATGTCCTCGATCGGGCGCGTCGCGACGCCGCCGTCCATCGCGGCCTGCGCGACGGCCGGCGCGATCTTGACGATCAGGCGCGGGTCGAACGGCTTCGGAATCAGGTATTCGGGGCCGAACGACAGATCCTGGATCCCGTACGCGGTCGCGACGATGTCGCTCTGCTCGTGCTGCGCAAGCTCGGCGATCGCATTGACCGCCGCAATCTCCATCTCGCGCGTGATCGTCGTCGCGCCGACGTCGAGCGCGCCGCGGAAGATGAACGGGAAGCACAGCACGTTGTTGACCTGGTTCGGATAGTCGGTGCGGCCCGTGGCCAGCACGGCGTCCGGACGCACTTCGAGCGCGAGTTCGGGCAGGATCTCGGGCGTCGGGTTCGCGAGCGCGAGGATCATCGGCCGTTCGGCCATGCCCTTCACCATCTCCTGCTTCAGCACGCCGCCGGCCGACAGGCCGAGGAAGATGTCGGCGCCTTCCATCACCTCGGCGAGCGTGCGTGCGTCGGTTTCGCGCGCGAACCGCTCCTTGTCCGGGTCCATCAGCTCGGCGCGGCCCTTGTACACCACGCCGGCCAGGTCGGTCACCGTGATGTTCTCGAGCGGCAGGCCGATGTCGACCAGCAGGTCGAGACACGCGAGCGCGGCCGCGCCGGCGCCCGACGCGACCAGCTTCACCTTCTTGATGTCCTTGCCGACGACCTTCAGGCCGTTCGTGACGGCCGCGGCCACGACGATCGCGGTGCCGTGCTGGTCGTCGTGGAACACCGGAATCTTCATCCGCTTGCGCGCTTCGCGCTCGACGATGAAGCAGTCGGGCGCCTTGATGTCCTCGAGGTTGATCCCGCCGAAGGTCGGCTCGAGCGCGGCGATCACGTCGACGAGCTTGTGCGGGTCCGACTCGTTCAGTTCGATGTCGAACACGTCGATGCCCGCGAACTTCTTGAACAGCACGGCCTTGCCTTCCATCACCGGCTTCGACGCGAGCGGGCCGATGTTGCCGAGCCCGAGCACGGCGGTGCCGTTCGTGACGACGCCGACCAGGTTGCTGCGCGCGGTGAAGCGCGCGGCGTTCAGCGGATTCTCGACGATCTCCTCGCACGCGAACGCGACGCCGGGCGAATACGCGAGCGCGAGGTCGCGCTGGTTGATCATCTGCTTGGTGGGGGCGATCGCGATTTTCCCGGGCGTCGGGAATTCGTGATAGTCGAGGGCGGCTTCGCGGAGCTTGGCTTTGGAGGAGGCTTGAGTCGACATGTGTCTCGTGGCGGGCGGATTAGAATGACTGTTCCACGGCATTGTAGCGCCAATCCAACCCCGTCAGACCGGCGTTTCGGGTGCAACAGCCGCGACAAAAATGGACTGAACGGTGCAGAAACGGCGCCGTTCGCCTCGTACAATGCCGTTCCTTTCACCGCTTCCGGGTCCGTCCGCCGTGCCAGCCGCCCTGTCCGAGTTTTCGCTGATCGATCGCTTCTTCGCGCGCCGCGCGGCCCGCGGCACCCGCACGTCGACGCTCGGCATCGGCGACGATTGCGCGCTGCTCGAGCCGCGTTCCGGAAAACTGCTGGCCATTTCGACCGACATGCTGGTGGAAGGCCGCCACTTCTTCCCCGACGTCGCGCCCGACGCGCTCGGTCACAAGACGCTCGCGGTCAATTTGTCCGACCTCGCCGCGATGGGCGCCGCGCCGCGCGCGTTCACGCTCGCGTGCGCGCTGCCGCGCGCGGATGCCGCGTGGCTCGACGCGTTCAGCCGCGGGCTGTTCGCGCTCGCCGACCGGTTCGGCTGCGAGCTGATCGGCGGCGACACGACGAGCGGGCCGCTGAACCTGTGCGTGACGGTGTTCGGCGAAGTGGCGCCGGACGCCGTGCTGCGGCGCGATGCCGCGCGCCCCGGCGACGACGTCTGGGTGTCCGGCACGCTCGGCGACGCGCGCGCGGGCCTCGGCATCGCACGCGGAGAATGGCGCGCCGGCGCCGACGACGCAGCGGCGTTCCGCCGCGCGCTCGAGCGTCCCGAGCCGCGCATTGCGCTCGGGCTCGCGCTCGCCGGCGTCGCGCATGCGGCGCTCGACATCTCGGACGGGCTCGCCGGCGATCTCCAGCACATCCTCACGCGCTCGAACGTGGGCGCGGACGTCGACGCCGATGCGGTGCCGCGCTCGGTGGCGCTCGCGGCGTTGCCGCCCGACGTGCAGCGGCGCTGCGCGCTCGCCGGCGGCGACGACTACGAGCTGTGCTTCACCGCGCCGCCCGCGGCCCGCGGGGCGGTCGAGGCAGCCGGCGCGAGCGCGGCGGTGCGGGTCACGCGAATCGGTACAATACGCGCGTTGTCTTCGCCGTCGGAGCGGCCCGCGATCGCGTGGCGCGACGCCGCCGGCGCGCCCCTCACCCTCACGTTGCACGGCTTCGACCACTTCGATGCACACTGATCCGACGCACGCGCAAGCCGAGGCAGCGCCCGGCGCCGCCCCGCTCGCCCCGCGGCGCGCGAGCGCGCGCTTCATGCTGTCGCACCCGGCGCACCTCGTGTCGCTCGGCTTCGGCAGCGGGCTCGCGCCGTTCCTGCCCGGCACGTTCGGCACGCTGTTCGGCTGGCTGACGTTCGTCGTGCTCAACCGCTATCTGACGGTGCCAGAATGGTGGGCGCTGATCGCGCTCGGCTTCGCCGCCGGCACCTGGCTGACCGGCTTCACCGCACGCAAGATGGGCAACGCCGATCCGGGCCCCGTCGTCTGGGATGAAATCGTCGCGATCTGGCTCGTGATGCTGTTCGTCACGCCGGCGACCTTCGTCGGCCAGCTGTGGGCGTTCGTCGTGTTTCGCCTGTTCGACATGTTGAAGCCGCCGCCGATCCGCTACTTCGACCGCCGCGTGAAAGGCGGGCTCGGCATCATGGTCGACGATCTGGTCGCCGCGTTCATGACGCTGCTCGTGATCGCGCTGTGGCGCTCGGTCGTCGGCTGACCGATTTCCCGACTCCCGTTTCCCGACGCGCATGCCAACCGATTCCGTCGTCCATCAGCTTGCGATCCGCGCAGGCAACAAACTGCGTGACGAGCACCTGTCGCTCGCCACCGCCGAGTCCTGCACGGGCGGCATGATCGCCGCCGCGATCACCGACATCTCCGGCAGCAGCCAGTGGTTCGAGCGCGGCTTCGTCACCTATTCGAACCAGGCCAAGAGCGAGATGATCGGCGTGCCGCCCGACCTGATCGAGAAGCACGGCGCGGTCAGCGAGCCGGTCGCCCGCGCGATGGCCGAAGGCGCGCTGCGCAACAGCCGCGCGCAGGTCGCGCTGTCGGTCACCGGCATCGCCGGGCCGGGCGGCGGCAGCGAGAAGAAGCCGGTCGGCACCGTGTCGTTCGCGTGGAGCAACCGGCTGCACACCGACGTCGAGACGCTCGTGTTCAAGGGCGACCGCGAGCAGATCCGCACGCAGGCGGCCGCGCATGCGCTGCGCGGGCTGTTGAAGCTGCTCGACGAACGCGAGGGCTGATCCGCCCGCCCCGCCCGCTTGCCGGATCGCGTCGTGCTTCACGACGATCCGGTTTCCGTCTGCCGTCTCACCGGCGTGCCGTCGTTAAGGATCGGTGACAAGCGCGATCGACGCGCGCAGTTCGCGGTCCACGAATGCGGCTGCGCACGCCGGCGCGGCGAGCGGCCGCCCGAACGGGCGGCCGGCAAGGTCAGCGATACGCGTTGATCGCGTCGCGCGTCTTCTGCGCGGCGAGCGCGGCGGCCTCGGCGAAATCCTCGTCACGGCTCGCGTACAGGATCGCGCGCGACGAGTTGATCATCATCCCGGTGCCGTCGGCGGTGCGGCCCGCGGTGACGGTCGCCTGCACGTCGCCGCCCTGCGCGCCGATGCCCGGAATCAGCAGCGGCATGTCGCCGACGATCCCGCGCACGACCTCGATCTCGTTCGGGAACGTCGCGCCGACCACGAGGCCGAGCTGGCCGTTCTTCGCGTTCCACTTGTTCGCGGCCAGATCGGCGACGACCTGGTACAGCGGCCGGCCATTGGTGTCGAGGAACTGCAGGTCGGAGCCGCCCGGGTTCGACGTGCGGCACAGCACGATCACGCCCTTGCCTTCATGCTCGAAGTACGGCTCGACCGAGTCGTAGCCCATGTACGGATTGACCGTGACCGCGTCCGCGCGATAGCGCTCGAACGCTTCGCGCGCGTACTGCTCGGCCGTGCTGCCGATGTCGCCGCGCTTCGCGTCGAGGATCACGGGCAGGCCCGGATGCTGCAGATGGATATGGGCGATCAGCCGCTCGAGCTGGTCTTCCGCGCGATGCGCGGCGAAGTACGCGATCTGCGGCTTGAACGCGCTCGCATACGGCGCGGTGGCGTCGACGATCTGCCGGCAGAATTCGAAGATCGCATCGGGCTGGCCGTCGAACTGCACGGGAAAGCGCGACGGCTCGGGATCGAGGCCGACGCACAGCAGCGAATTCGTGCGCTGCCACGCGGCGCGCAGCGATTCGATGAAAGTAAGCGGGGAAGACATGGCGGATACTCGCGGCAAACCGTTGGTAGACCGCGTATTTTACCCGCGTCGCCAGCGCGCTTCGCGCGCGGCCGCGTCGACCCGCGCATCGGTGCGCGCGACGGTGAACGAAAAGCGCCGCGTGAGCCGTTCGCCGGGCGCGAGCAGCGTCATCCCGTGCGCGGCCGCGCCGCCCGGCAGGTTCACCGCATTGATCGGATGATCGACCGGCTCGAAGCAGAAGAAATCCTCGCCGGGCGGCGTGTACAGCACATACGCGTCGACGTCGGCGGCGATCGTCAGCGACAGCGCGCGGCGCGGCCAGCCGATCGTCGCGTGGCCGCCCCAGCCGGTGAACGCGTGATTGACGAGCGTGGGCGGCAGCGGATACGCGACGCCGAACTGCCACGCGGGCGGCACGCTCACGTGCCGCACCGGCAGGAAATCGGCGCCCGACAGCCACAGTCCGCCGGCGGCGGCGGCCAGCTCGGTCGTGTCGTCGCGCACCACGAACGGATGCAGGCCGAGCCCGAACGGCAACCGCGCGCGTCCGGCGTTCTCGATCGACAGCGCGATCGACAGCGTCGCGTCGTCGAGCTCGAACGACTGGATCGCCCGGAACGCATACGGCGCGCCGCTCGCGCGGTCGAGCGACAGCTGCAGCGACGTGGCGGTCGCGTCGTCGACCTGCCACCGCGCGAGCCAGCCGTCGCCGTGAATCGGCAGCGGCTCGTCGCGCCGGTTGCGCGGCACCGTGATGCTGCGCCCGTCACATTCGAAGCGGCCGTTGCCGATCCGGTTCGAGTAAGGCAGCAGCGGATAGCACGCGAGCGCGTTCGGATCGGTCGCGCTATCCGGCTGCTCGCAACGGCGGAACACCGGCACCGCCACGCCGTGATCGCCGCGCCAGTCGAAGCGCGCGATGCCGCCGCCGAGATGCGGCAGCACGTCGAGCCGCAGCAACGCGTTCGACAGCGTGACGGCCGCCGCATGCGCGGCGCCGACGCCCTGCGCGAACGCGGCGGTCTGCGGGCCGGCGCTGACCGGCTGCGCGGCGGCAGCCAGGCGCGCGCGGCGCGTCTGGCTCGTGGACGACGATGCGCGCGAGGGCGTGGCAGTCATGTCGAACTCCTTTCCTTCGTCGATGAAACGATACGGCGCGCTCGCGCGGCGCCGTGCGAACGCGACATCGCAATCAGGCCCAGCCGCCGTCGACCACCACGTCCTGCGCGGTGATCATCCGGCTGTCGTCGGCCGCGAGAAACAGCGCCATGCGCGCGAGATCGTCCGGCAGCAATTCGGCGTCGATGCACTGGCCGGCCTTGATCGCCGCGCGGCCCGCGTCGTCGAGCCACAGCCTGCGCTGCTTGTCGGTCATCACCCAGCCGGGCACCAGCGAATTCACGCGGATCCCGAACGGCCCGAGATCGCGTGCGAGCCCGCGCGTGAGCCCCTGCACGGCCGCCTTCGCCATCACGTAGACGGGGTAGCCGCCGTTCTTGAGCATCCAGCTGATCGAGCCGAGATTGATGATCGCGCCGCCGCCCTGACGCTTCATGTCGTCGATCACGGCTTGCGCGGCGAAGAACTGGTGACGCAGGTTCACCGCGATGCCGGCGTCGAACGACGCGGGCGTCACGTCGGCGATCGCGTGGCGCGCATCGTTCGCCGCGTTGTTCACGAGCACGTCGATCGCGCCGAGCCGCGCGCGGATCGCGTCGATCGTGCCGCGCAGCGCGTCGATGTCGGTCAGGTCGCACGCGACGAACAGCGGCGCGTGGCGTACCTCGGGCTCGCCGGCGAGGCGTTCGGCCAGCGCCGCGCCGGCCGGCGCGTCGAGGTCGACGAACGCGACGCGCGCGCCCTGCCGCGCGAAGTGCTCGACGAACGACGCGCCGATGCCGGTCGCGCCGCCCGTGATCAGCACCGCGCGATCGGCGAGGCTCGGGTAGCGCGCATAGCGCGCGTGCTGCGCGGAAGTGTCGAGAGTCATGCGGATCGTCTCCGTGGAATCGGTCAGTCGCGTACGCCGCGGTTCTTCAGCTGGTCGAGCAGCACGGCCGCGAGCAGGATCGCGCCGCGCACCAGGTACTGATAGAACGCGTCGATGTTCAGCAGGTTCATCACGTTCTCGACCGTGCCCATGATCAGCACGCCGATCACGACGCCCGAGATCGTCGCGCGGCCGCCCATCAGCGACACGCCGCCGAGCACGCACGCGGAGATCACGTTCAGCTCGAAGCCCTGCGCGGCGTTCGGCTGGCCCGACGTGATGCGCGACGCGAGGATCACGCCCGCGAGCGCGGTCACCGCGCCCTGGATCAGGAAGATGTAGACGCGCGTGCGCTCGACGTTGATCCCGGCGAGGCGCGACGCCTCCGGGTTGCCGCCGATGGCGAGCGTGTTGCGGCCGTACACGGTCTGGTTCAGCAGCACGCCGAACACGATGAAGCACAGCAGCGTGACCCAGATCGGCAGCGACACACCGAACAGCGACAGCCCGCCCAGCGCGATGAAGGTATCCGACGACACGCCGACCGCCTGCCCCTTCGACACGATGAAGCCGAGCCCGCGCACGATCTCCATCGTCGCGAGCGTCGTGATCAGCGCGTTGATGCGCAGATACGCGATCACCGCGCCGTTCACGAAGCCGATCGCCGCGCCGGCCGCGACCGCCGCGACGATCGCGACCAGCGTGTTGTCGGTCGCGTTCAGCACCATCGCGCACAGCACGCCGGAGAACGCGACGGTCGAGCCGATCGACAAATCGAAGTCGCGCGACGCGAGACAGAACATCATCGTGCACGCGACCATCCCGATCTGCGAGATCGACAGCGCGAGGCCGAGCATGTTGTCGATCGAGAAGAAGTGATCGACCGTCAGCGACATCGTGATGAACATCACCGCGAAGATCGCGATCAGGCTGTATTCGGTGAGGTGCTGCCACCACTTCTGGCGATCGCTCTGCTGCGGCACCAGCGCGTCGGCCGACGGCTTCACGGCTGCGCTCGCGAGGTTTTCCCTGACTTGCATGGTTGTGTCTCCTGCTCCTGCTTCGCGCGGCCCGTGCCGCGCGTGATCGATTCGAATGTCCCGGCCGCGTGCGGCCGCCTCAGGCCGCCTGCGCGGCGCTCGTCTGCGGCAGCGCGAGGCTCAGCACCGCATGCTCGTTCGCGCGCTCGCGCGGCAGCTCGCCCGCGATGCGCCCTTCGCGCATCACGACGATGCGATCGGACACGCCCAGCACTTCGGGCAGCTCCGACGACACCATCACGATCGCGCAGCCGCGCTCCGCGAGCCGGTAGATCACGTCGTAGATCTCGTGCTTCGCGCCCACGTCGATGCCGCGCGTCGGCTCGTCGAGGATCACGACCTTCAGGTCGGGCTCCGCGAGCCAGCGCGACAGGATCGCCTTCTGCTGATTGCCGCCCGACAGGAAGCGGATCTTCTGCCGGCGGTTCGGCGTCTTGATCTTCAGCCGCTGGATGAAGCGGTCGGCCGTTTCGATTTCGGTCTTGCGGTCGATGAACAGCCCCGCGCGCAGCGAATGGCGGCGGCAGCTGATGTTGATGTTCTCCGCGACCGACGCCATCGCGATGATCCCTTCCTCCTTGCGGTCCTCCGGACACAGCACGATGCCGTGACGGATCGCGTCGCCGGTGCGCTTCACGTCGATGCGCCGGCCGTCGAGCGTCAGCACGCCCGCGCGCCGGCGGTCCGCGCCGTACACGAGCCGCATCAGCTCGCTGCGTCCCGCGCCCACCAGCCCGAAGAAGCCGACGATCTCGCCCGCGCGCACCGAGAAGCTCGCCGGCTCACGCAGCGCCGGGCCATCGACGCCTTCGGCCGAAAACCGCACGTCGCCGAGCGCGCGCGGCGCGTAGTGGTAGATGTCCGCGATCTCGCGCCCGACCATCTCGGCGACCAGCCGCTCGCGCGGCACGTCGGCAAGCGCTTGGTGCGACGCGATCTTGCGGCCGTCGCGGAAGATCGTGCACGCGTCGCACAGCCGGTAGATCTCGTCCATCCGGTGCGAGATGTAGATCAGCGCGCGGCCCTGCGCGCGCAGATCGTCGACGAGCTTGAACAGCACTTCCGTCTCGCGATGCGACAGCGAGCTGGTCGGTTCGTCGAGCGCGATCACGCGCGCGTTGCGCATCAGCGCCTTGCAGATCTCGACCATCTGGCGCTGCGCGATCGACAGCCGCCCGAGCTTCGCGTCGGGGTCGAGATCGACGCCCATCGCGGCGAGCCGCTCGCGCACGTGGCGCTTCGCGTCGCCCTTCTTCACCCAGCCGAGCGCGTTCGGCAGCCGGCCGAGCAGCAGGTTCTCCGCGACCGTCAGGTCGGGCACGTACTGCAGTTCCTGGTGAATCACCGCGATGCCGGCCGCGATCGACGCGGCCGCACTCGAAAAATGCACCGGCTGGCCGTCCACCAGCACGCTGCCCGCATCGGGCTGGTATTCGCCGCCGAGAATCTTCAGCAGCGTCGACTTGCCCGCGCCGTTCTCGCCCATCAGGCCATGCACCTCGCCCGCATGCACGTCGAACGAGATGCCGTCGAGTGCGCGCACGCCGGGAAATACCTTGCCGATATTGTCAAAACGCAGTGCCGCTGACACGTCGTCTCCCCACTTCCAGATCGATCGATCGCCGGCCGCCGCATCGCCGCGGCGGCCGGCATCCCGCTTGCTCGCTTACTTCGACGCGAGCCCCATCTCCTCGCGCACCTTCGCCACGTTCTCGCGCGTCGCGAGCATGCCCGTCGTCAGCGTGAGCGGCGGCGGCGCCTTGCCCTGCGTGATCCACGCGTACATCAGCTCCGAGGTTTCCTCGCCGTGGCGCTTCGGGCTGATGATCACGGTGCCGTAGAAGCCGGTCGGCTGCGGCTTCTTGAACTCGTTCAGCGCCGACTCCGAGCCGCCGATGCCGATCCCGATCATGTTGTCGGCCTTGAAGCCGCGCCCTTCGGCCGCGCGCACCGCGCCGAGCACGGCCTCGTCGTTCAGGCCGTAGGCGACCCAGTGCTTGAACTGCGGGTTCTTGGTGAGCGCGATGTTCGCCGCGTTGAACGCGTTCTCGGTGTCGGTCTTCGCCTGCGGCGCGGCGATCACGTTGGCCTTCGGGAAGCCGGCGGCGACCAGCGCGTCGGTCGCGCCGCTCGTGCGGTCGTGCGCAGTCGGCAGCTGCTCGTAGGTGATGTCGATCGCGCCGACTTCCTTCATGTTCCAGCCGCGCTTCTTGATCTCCGCCGCGATGCCGTCGCCGACCTGCTTGCCGATGTTGTACGCGGAGATGCCCATGTGCGGCACCGATTCGATCGGCTTGCCCGCGCCGTCGACGAGGCGGTCGTCGACCGTCATCATCTTCAGGTTGTGCGACTTCGCCTTGGCGACGATGCCCGGCCCGAGCTTCACGTCGGGCGTGCAGATGATGAAGCCCTGCGCCTTCTGCGCGGACAGGTTGTCGATCGCGCTCATCACCTTCTCGCCCGACGGCGCGCCGATCTTCACGAGTGTGAAGCCGCGGTCCTTGGCGGCGATCTCGGCGAACTTCCATTCGTCCTGGAACCACGGCTCTTCCGGCTGCTTCACGAGGAAGCCGATCTTGACCGGATCGGCCGCCTGCGCGAGCGGGCTGCCGATCACCACCGCGGCCGCCGCGGCCAGTGTTACGAAGGTTCTGCGTTTCATGTCCAGTGTCTCCTTGTCTTCATCGAACGGGATGCAGCCGCTTGTTGGTTTCGACGCAGCGTGCGCGCGGCCGTCGCACGTGCGGTCTTTCGAATCGTTACGTCAGGCGCCTCAGTCGTGGTACAGCGCCGCGCGCCCGCCGTCGACGGTGATGCACGTGGCATTGATGAACGGCGCCTCGTCGGACGCGAGGAACACGGCCGTCATCGCGACTTCGTCCGGCTGGCCGATGCGCTTCATCGGCTGCAGCGCGAGCGTCTGCGCGCGTGCCGCCGCCGGGTCGTCCTGCGCCTCCCACCAGTCGCGGGTGAGCTGCGTGTCGATGTAGCCGGGCGCGATCGCGTTCACCCGCACGTTGTGCGCCGCGTATTCGATGCCGAGCGCACGCGTGAGCCCGAGCACGCCGTGTTTCGCGACCGGGTACGGAAAGCAGCCCGGAATGATGCTGAACGCATGCGTCGACGCGATGTTCACGATGCAGCCGCGGCCACGTTCGACCATGCCCGGCAGCGCCGCGCGGCAGCCGTGCCACACGCCGTCGAGGTCGACCGCGAAGCAGCGGCGCCAGTCGTCGTCGCTCATCGTCAGCGGATCGGCGAACACGTTGATGCCCGCGTTGTTCACCAGCACGTCGAGCGGGCCGAATTCGGCTTCGATGCGCGCCAGCGCAGCGCGCATCGAGTCCTGGCGCGTGACGTCCGCATGCAGCGCGAGCACGCGCGCGCCGTCGACCTCGGCGGCGATCGCGGCGGCGGTGCGCTGCGCGTGCTCGACGTCGACGTCGAGCAGCGCGACGCACGCGCCCTCGCGCGCGAACGCATGCGCGATCGCCGCGCCGATGCCGCGTGCCGCGCCCGTCACCGCGGCGACCTTGCCGGCCAGCCGCGCCATCATGCGGCTCCGCCGCGCGCCGCGCGCAGGCCGGCCTGGAACGCGCGCGCGTTCGCGGCCGTCGCGTCCGCCGTCTGGCCCGGCCGATACAGCGCCGAGCCGAGCCCGAAGCCGTTCGCGCCGGCCGCCAGGAACGGCTGCATGTTGTCCGGCGTGACGCCGCCGACCGGAATCAGCGGCACCGCGCGGTCGATCACCGCGCGCCACGCCTTCACGACCGGCACGCCGAGCTGCTCGGCCGGGAACATCTTCAATACGTCGGCGCCGTTGGCGAGCGCGGCGAACGCCTCGGTCGGCGTCGCGACGCCCGGCGCGCTGGCGAGGTCCAGCTCGCGCGCGCGGCGGATCACGGCGGCGTCCGAGTGCGGCATCACGATCAGCGCGCCGCCCGCGTCGCGCACGCGCTCGACGAATTCGGCGCGCAGCACGGTGCCTGCGCCGACGATCATGTCGTCGGGCAACGCGCGGCGCAGCGCGGCGATGCTGGCGAACGGTTCGGGCGAATTGAGCGGCACCTCGACGATCCGGAAGCCGGCTTCATGCAGCGCGAGCCCGTGATCGACGGCTTCCGCGGGCGTGATGCCGCGCATGATGGCGATCAGCGGACACGCGTCGAACGCATGCATCAAGGCGGGGTGCGGCGTGTACGGTGCGGGCAGCGTGAGGTCGGACGGCATGGACGGTTCCTCTTCAATCGGTTCGTTGGTCGGCGCGCACCAGCCCGGCGCGCGCGGCGATCCACCACAGGCCGCGTTCGGTCGCCTGCGCGACGACGCGCGCATGGGTGCAGCCGAACCCGCGCAGCGCATCGACGTAGCGGGCGCACAAGCCGTCGTCGCCGATCAGCAGCAGCGGCTGGTTCGCGAGCGCGACGCCGCGCTCCGCGAGCATCGCGGCGAGCGCATTCAGTTCATGGCCGATCAACAGGCCGGACAGGTAATCGCCCTGCGCATCGGGCGCGAGCCGCCCGGTCAGGCCGAGCGTGCGCGTGCTGAAGACGGTCGCGAGCAGCCCCGTGTGCCGCGCGCCGCGCGCGACCGCGACGCCGCGCTCGAACGCCGCGCGGTCGGACGACGCGCTCGCGCGCATGGTGCGGCCGAGGATCGTGTGATCGCGCAGCGCCGCGTACAGCTCGCCGGTCATGAAGGTCTGGAAGCGCTCGATCAGCCCGTCCTTCACCCACGCCCACTTCGCATGCGTGCCCGGCAGCCCGATCAGTACGCCTGAACGATCGGCATCAAGCAATGGATCGTTCGCGAGTGCGCCGAAGATCTGGGTTTCCTCGCCGCGCATCACGTCCGGCAGTTCGCCCGTCGCGATCACGCCCGGCACGATCGCCACCGTCGTGCCGCGCGCGGTGCTTACCGTGACGAGACCGGCGACGAGCGCATCGGCGCCGGCCGGCACCGCGACGTACGGCGCCTCGCGCCAGCCCTGCGCGCTGCCGACCATCCCGGCGGCCAGCACCGGCACGCCGGGCGCGCGGTCGAGCCAGTCGCCGCACGCCTCTTCGAACACGTCGTCGAACGCGCGCGCGCCGTCGGCGGGCACGTGCATCACGCCTGCCGCGCGGCTGCGCGTGTCGATGAGCGCGCCGTGCGCGTCGAACAGATAGGCGCGCAGCGACGTCGTGCCCCAGTCGAGCGCGATCAGCGACGGTGCGGCGTCCGGAGCGGTCCCGGTCGAATTGGTCATCGTTTGATCCTGCGGGTACCCTGCGGCGGGCTCCAGCCCAGCTCCGCGGAAATGGCTCGCGCTTCGCGCTGCACGAGCGGAATCAGTTCGTCCATCCGGTCGTGCGGCATGTACGGAATCGTGCTGGCAACCGACACGGCCGCCACGATCGCGCCCGATGCATCGCGGATCGGCGCGGCCACGCAGCGGATCGACGCCTCGTTTTCCTCGAGGTCGAACGTGTAGCCGCCGGCCGCGTAGTGCGCCATGCGCTGCAGGAACGCGCTCGTCTCCGGCCGGTTGTCCGGCTTGAAATTCACGCCGGCCAGCGCGCGCCGCGCGGCTTCGAACAGCGAGCGCCACAGGTCCGGGTCGAGGTCGAGCATCATCGCCTTGCCGATGCCGGTCGACGCGAGCGGCATCCGGTGGCCGACGCGCGAACGCATTTCCAGCCCGCGCGTGCCGGGGATCTTGTCGATGTACAGCACGTCGTCGCCGTCGCGCACGCCGAGATGGATCGTGTCGAGCGTCGCTTCGGCGAGCGCTTCGAGATGCGGGCGCGCGACCGCCGTCAGCGGCATCTGCTCGAGGGCGATCGTGCCGAGCTCGATCAGCTTCGGCCCGAGCAGATAGCCGCCCTGCACCTGACGCAGGTAGCGCGCCTGCACGAGGCTGCTGACGAGACGGTGCGTCGTGCTGCGCGTCGTGCCGAGCGCGGCGCCGATCGAACGCATGTCGCGCGCGCCGTTCGCGATCGCTTCGAGGATCGCGAGGCCGCGCAGCAGCGTCTGCGTGCCGGCCTGCTGCGCGGCGAGGTCGAGCGGCGTGCTGGTCGCGCCGATGCTGTCGGTCAGCGGCGCATCGTCCGGCGTCGCGCGCCGGGCGTCGAGAGCAAGGGTGTCGGGCATGTTGGTCATGGAGCGGGCTTCGTCAACGGAATCGGTGAAGCCGCCGTCGCGACGCGCAAGCGAGCGCGGGCGTCGCGGCGACGCGGCAGTCGATGCACCGAGGAAAGCGCCCGGCGAAGGTCATGGAAGGTGTCTCCGTATGCGTCGGGCGCCGCGCGGTGCGTGGGTCCGAAGCTGTCGATGTGCTTCGGATTGTAGGAGCGCACGCACTCGTCTCCAATATTTGAATGCGTTGTCCAGATAATGAGAAGTACGCGCCGCCGTGCTGCCGGCGGCGCGATGCGCACGGGGGCGGAGCCCGCGCACCGCAGGCTCCGCCCCCGTTGTTCGCCTGCGCCGCGCTTACTGCTGGCTCGTGCTGCGCGCCTGCATGTAGCGCTGCACGTCGGCGAACGACACGCGGCCGCTGCCGCTCGCATCGATCTGCCGGAAGTGGTTCGCGACGTAGCCGAGGCCGGCCGCGCGCGCCTGCGCTTCGGTGATCGAACCGTTGTTCTGCGTGTCGGCCGCGCCGAACTGCCGCGCGAGCTTGCGCACGACCTGCGCGTGCAGCGCGGCGCCGGTGGTCTGCGTGCCGGCGGTCGGCTTGCGCGCGGCCGGCGGCACGTACGGATCGCCGAGCTGCGCCTGGCGGGCCCGCGCGGGCGCGGCGGCGTCGCCGGCCTGCGCGAATGCGGCAGCGGTTGCTGACGCCGCCGCGCATGCGAGCGCGACGGCCACCACGAGGAAACGTTTGTTCATGTCAGGCTCCAGTCTGGAATGAGGTCGTC
Organism: Burkholderia sp. B10; assembly: GCF_004368385.1. NCBI lineage: Bacteria > Pseudomonadati > Pseudomonadota > Betaproteobacteria > Burkholderiales > Burkholderiaceae > Burkholderia > Burkholderia sp. B10. The sequence goes on from NZ_PQMX01000021.1 coordinate 19,232, forward strand.
GACGGCCGGCGCCGTGCGCCGGCCCGCACATCGCATCAGTGCGCGGCCGCGCCGTAGAAAGTCACGAGGTCGGCTTTCTCCTGCGGACGCGACGTGTCGTCGAGATAGACCATGTGCCCGCCCTGATAGTCCTTGATCGTCAGGTTCGGTTGCGTGCCGAGCCGCGCGAGGTCGAGCTCGGTCTGATAGAACGGCGTCGCGATGTCGTGATAGCCGTTCAGCGACAGCACCTTCAGCGACGGATTCAGCGTCAGCGCAGTCGCGAGATCGGGAATCGTGTCGGGCATCGCGAGGCCGTCGTGCGTCCAGTCCCACGTCTGGATCGCGTCGCTGCTCACCGAATACGCGGACTGCGCGCTGTACTTCAGCACGTTCGGCAGGTAGCTGCCGATCGTGTCGGTGAACGGCTTCGTGATGAAGGTGCTCGACGGATCGCCGTCCGCCGCGAGCGGACTCGACGACGGCACGTTCACGCGCGCGTCGTAGCGGCCGATCAGCGTGCCCGGGATCAGCGACACCTGGAAGCTGTTGTCGAAGAAGGTCGGCACCACGTTGAAGTCCGCGTTCCACAGCGCCTGCTTGACGCCGGTAGCATTGACCATCGTCGTGACGAGCGACGACGGCGGCGGCGTATGGCTCGCGAGATACGCGTTCACCGCGGGCGCGTAGCTGCCGGCGGCGAGCAGGCGCATCTGGTCCGCGTACTGCGGCAGGTTCGACGGGTTCGGATTGTCGAGCTGGTAGTACGCGCCGACGGTGCCGTAGGACGGCACGAAGCCCGCGCAGCTCACCGGGCTCGCGCCGTTGTTCGAGTTGCCGACATAGTCGCTCGCCATGTCGCAGTTGGTGTTGTAGTTCAGGATCGACGACTGCAGCACGATGCCGTCGAGCTTCACGCCGGCCGTCTCGAGCAGGTTCGCGAGCACGTCGGTGCGCGGCGTACCGTACGACTCGCCGAACAGGTATTTCGGCGAAGCGTTGCGCTGGTTCACCGTGAGGTAGCGCGTGACGAAGTCGCGGAATGCGCCGGCGTCCTGATCGACGCCCCAGAACGTCTGGTTCGTGTTCGGCGCGATCGCCTCCGAGAAGCCGGTGCCGATCGCGTCGACGAACACGAGGTCGGTGGTGTCGAGCAGGCTCTCCGCGTTGTCGACGAACGGAAAGCTCGACGTGTTCGCGTTCGGATCGCCGGTCTGAATCCGCTTCGGGCCGAACGAGCCGAGATGCAGCCACACCGATGCGGAGCCGGGGCCGCCGTTGTACAGGAACGTGACCGGACGCTTCGCGGCGGGCTGGTTGTCGGCGGTGTAGGCGACGTAGAAGAACGACGCTTCGGGCGCGCCCGTCTGCGGATTGCGGGCGACGAGGTGACCGGCGCTGGCCGTGTAGCGGATGGTCTGGCCGTTCAGCGTGATCTGGTGATGGGTGACGGCGGCCTTTTCGACCGCGGCGGATGCGTCGAGCGACGCGCTCGCGCTGGACGAATAGCTGTTCGGATCGTTGTACGGCTGGTCCGTCTGGGCGGCGGGATCGGCCGAACTGGCGGCGCCTGCTGCGGCCGACGACGTCACGTCGTCGTTGCAGGCCGTCAGAATCAGCGAAGAGAACACGACCCCCAACAACAGCTTCGCTTTGCTCGCTGGCATCGTTGCTTTCCTTCTCTCGAATGTTTTTTGTGTCGAGCAGCCCGGTAAGCCGCCCCCCGCCTCGCTTGCGGCCGATGAGCCGAGGCGCTGGCCAATATACGCGAGCGTTCCGGCTTTGAAAAATTTGGAAATATTCGCCTGAAGTTCGGTGCGGCGCACACCTTTCATCAACGCTTCGATTACCGAACTGTCCGATTTCGTGCAGCTTTCAACGGCGTTCGCGCTGCGGACAAACTAGGAGAGGCGCACGGATTGCGTGCGACGCCCGCAACGAACGTCGCGGTGCGGAGGAGATTGCTCGGAAAAGCGAAATAGACGGATTCGTCTAACGGATTGCGCCCGGCCTACCGGCGGCCTGCTTGCGCTGCGCCGCAGCATCGGCGCATGAACGCCATGAGCGGCGCTGCGGCGGCGCGAGCGCGCCGCTTACTGCGATTGCGGCAGCTCGGCCGCGCCCATCCGGCGCGCGATGATTGCGGCGCGCTGCGCCTGATAGGCCGAGCCGCGATGCGCGTCGAACCAGCGCGGCTTCGGCAGCATCACCGCGAGGCGCGCCGACTGCCACGCGCCGAGCCGGCTCGCGGGGATCCGGTAGTAGTAACGGGCGGCGGCCTCGGCGCCGTAGACGCCGCGGCCCCATTCGACCGAATTCAGGTAGATCTCGAAGATGCGCTCCTTGTCGAGCACCGTTTCGAGCATCCACGTGATGATCAGCTCCTGCCCCTTGCGGATGTAGCTCTTCTCGCGCGACAGGAACAGATTGCGCGCGAGCTGCTGCGTGATCGTCGAGCCGCCGGCGACGATGTGGCCGCGCGCCTTGTTCTTCTCCCACGCCTGCAGGATCGCGTCGACGTCGTAACCGTTGTTGGTCGCGAAGGTCGCGTCCTCCGATGCGATCAGTGCGCGCTTCAGGTTGCGCGAGATCTGGTCGTACGGCACCCATTGATGCTGGATCTGCGCAGGCGGCTTGTCGTGCGACAGCCACCATGCGTCGGTGCGCATGAACGCGGTCGAACCGGGGTTGATGAACGACCACAGCGCGATCTGCACCAGATAGAACAGCTGCGTCGCGAGCCACGCGCCGGCGAATACCGAGCCCGCATAGACGATCCAGCGGGCCAGGCCCACCGTGCGCGTGCGCTGCGTACCGCTTGCCGCCACCATCTGCCGCGCCCCGTTCAGCCCGCCGCGAGCGCCTGGCGCAGCGCGGCCAGCACCGGCGCGCCGTCCGGCCGCACGCCGCGCCAGATGTAGAACGATTCGGCGGCCTGCTCGACCAGCATCCCGAGCCCGTCGGCCGTGCGCGCGCCGAGCGACGCCGCGTGCTGCATGAACACCGTCGGCTGCGCGCCGTACATCATGTCGTACGCGAGCGTGTGCGGCCCGAACGCGGCCGGGTCGCACGCCGGCAGCGCCGCGTCGAGGCTGCCGGCCGTCGCGTTGACGATCACGTCGTACGGTTCGGCGCGCACGACGTCCGGGCCGCCGCCCGACAGCACGCAGCCCGCGTCGTGCGCGGCCTGCGCGAACTGCCCGACCAGCGCCTCGGCCTTGCTCGCGGTGCGATTGACGATCGTGATCGACAGCGGCGCGCGCTCGAGCAGCGGCAGCACGACGCCGCGCGCGGCGCCGCCGGCGCCCAGCAGCAGGATGCGCGCGCCGGCGAGCGACACGCCAAGATTCGACTCGATGTCGCGCACGAGGCCGACGCCGTCGGTGTTGTCGCCGAAAATCCGGCCATCGGCCTCGATGCGCAGCGTGTTCACGGCGCCCGCGGCTGCCGCGCGCGGCGACAGCGTGTCGGCGAGCGCATGCGCGTCGAGCTTGAACGGCACCGTCACGTTCGCGCCGCGGCCGCCTTCGGCGACGAAGGCGCGCACCGCCGCCTCGAAGCCGTCGACCGGCGCGAGCCGGTGTTCGTAGACGAGCGCCTGGCCCGTCTGCGCGGCGAACTGCGCGTGGATGAACGGCGACTTGCTGTGCGCCACCGGGTTGCCGAACACCACGTAGCGGTCTGCCCCGCTCGTCGACGCCGTCGCGCTCATGATGCGCGTCCCGGTGCGCTTTCCGGCTCGCTTTCGTGCTCGCCGCCGGTTGCGGCGTCGCCGCCTTCGGCCGCGGCGCCGTCCGATTCGGCCAGCGCCTCGGCTTCCGATTCCGCCGACGCGTCCTGCGCGTCGACCAGCGTGTCGTCGCCGCCTTCGCCTTCGGCGTCGTCTTCTTCGTCGGCCCCATCGCCGCTCGTCACGGTCGGCGCGTCGAGCACGCTCAGCGGCCGCACCGACGCCTCGATCGTCAGCTCGTCGAGCGACATCACCTCGAGCAGCACGCGCGTGCCGCGCGCATGCACGCCCAGCCCCGGCACGTGCAGCAGCAGCGGAATTTCCTCGAGGCGCACGAGATCGCCCTTCACGACGCTCGCGACTACCTGCTTCTTCTGCTCCTGCGCGAGCCAGCGCAGGCACCAGAAGTATTCCATCCGGCGCTGGTAGTCGGCGTAGGCGCTATAGGTGTCGTCGAAGCCCTGCACGACCGCGTACAGGTCGGCGTCCTTCGGCTTGAACGGCGCGGCGAGCTTCGCGGTGACGCCGTGCTGCACGCAGGCGAGCAGCTGCCACTGGTTCACGAGGTCGACGTAGCGGCGCAGCGGCGACGTGCTCCACGCATACTGCGCGACGCCGAGCCCTTCGTGCGGCGCGGCCGTCGTCTGCATCCGCGTGCGCTTCGGGCCCGGCGCGCCGAAGCCGCGCTGCGAGCGGTAGATGCCCGGCACCGTGTGATCGTGCAGGAACGCGCCCCAGGTCGAGTTCGCGAGGATCGCCAGCTCCGACACGATGAGGTCGAGCGGCGAGCCGCGGCGGCGCGGCGTGATCGTCACGTGCTCGCCTTCGACGTAGAAGTTGTAGTCGGTATTGCGCTGCACCTCGCGCTTCAGGCCGTAGCCCGCGCGCGCGACCTGGCGCTTCTCGAACAGCGCCTGCGCGAGCGGCCACAGCACCGCAATGTCGTCCTTGTGCGGGTAATCGCCGGTGCCGGCCGCGAGCGTCTCCTCGTTGACCAGCTCGTCGAGCGTGTTGTGGCGCAGGTTGTTCTTCACGTACACGAGCTCGGCGCGCGTCTCGTTCGCGACGATCTCCTGCGTGTCGCGATCGACGATGATGTACAACGACAGCGCCGGGCGGTAGTCGCCCTCCTTCAGCGTGAAGACGTCGACCACGTCGTCCGGCAGCATCGTGATCTTGTCGCCCGGCATGTAGACCGTCGACAGACGCGCGCGCGCGATCGCGTCGACCGCGTCGCCGCGCACGATGCCCAGCGCCGGCGCCGCGATGTGTACGCCGATCCGCACGCGGCCGTCTGCCAGATGCTCGACCGAGAACGCGTCGTCGATTTCGGTCGTCGTGATGTCGTCGATCGAGAACGCGTTGACGTCCGCGCGCGGCAGGTCGTCCGGCAGCGGGCCGACCGCGACGGGCGGAAAGCCCGTGCCGTGCGGGAAGAACTCGGCGAGAAAGCGCGCCTCGTGCAGCGCGCGGGCGGACTCGATGCCGCCGCAGTCGAGCATCAGCCGCGCGGGCGACACGCCGCGCGCCCCGGCCGCCGCCTCGAGCGCCTTGTATTCGATCGAATTCTTGTCCGGTCGCGTCAGCAGCGCGAGCACCTTGCCGGCGAACGCTTGCGGCAGCTTGCCTTCCTTCAGCTCCTCTTCGTACTGCGCCTGCACCAGCGCCTGCTGGCGCTTGCGCTCGAGCGACGCGAGCGCCATCTTCAGCTGCTCTTCCGGCGCGCGCTGATATTGGCCGCGGCCCTTGCGGCGGAAGTACACGGGCGAGCCGTGCAGCCGCAGCACCAGCGCCGCGCGCTCGACCGGGCCGTAGCCCGCGCCGAAGTATTCGGCGGCCAGCGTCGTATAGGCGAATTCCTCCGCCGGCGCGCATTCCCACAGGAAGTCGAGGTCGATCTGCTGCGCGGCCGTGTCGGCTTCCTGCATCAGCTCGCTCGCGGCCGGCTTCTCGAACTCGATCAGCACGTCCTTTGCGCGCACCTTCGCGCGCCGCCCGCCGGGCAACTCGACCTGAAACGCGTCGCCCTGGCGCGACAGCACGCTGCCCGCCTTGAAACTGCCCGATTCCTCGAAGAAAACGTTCACTCAGTACTCTCGTTCAGACTGCCGGGCGCCGCATCGGCGGCGCCGGATGATGATGGAAATTCGATCGGCATGACGCCGGATTCAAGACGTTTTTTGATCGCAAAAGGCGAGAACGTCGTCGACGTAGTCGGCAAATTCGCTGATCCCGTGATCGCTGCCTTCGATCACGCGGGTTTTCGCGCCCGGGTAATGGGCGAGCATCTCGCGGTAGTCGAGCACTTCGTCGCCGGTCGCCGCGAACAGATAGTAGCGTTCGGGCCGCGAAATCGCCGGCACGCGCAGCGCGTCGAGCTCCTGCAGATGGCGGCGCTCGACGACGATCGACCCGCCGCCGTGCCACAACGGCTGCTCGCCGAGATACTGTTCGAGATCGCGTTGCGGGACGATCGCCGGGTTCAGCAGCACCGCCTTCCAGCCGTGGCATTCGGCGAGCCAGGTCGCGTAGTAGCCGCCGAGCGAGCTGCCGATCACCGTCACGTCCTGCGCGCCGGCCACCGCGGCCTCGGCGACGGCGATCGCCTCGAGCGGCGACACCGCCAGCGACGGACAGCGCCACTCCGCCGTGCGGCCCAGCGCCGCCATGCGCGCGGCCAGCAGCCGCGACTTCTGCGACTCCGGCGACGAGCGGAAGCCGTGCAGGTACAGGATCACGCGCGGCTCCCGAGCGCGTCGAGCAGCTGCTGGTGCACGCCGCCGAAGCCGCCGTTGCTCATCACCAGCACGTGGTCGCCCGGGCGGGCGGCGGCGACGACGGCCTTCACCAACAGATGCAGGTCGTCGAACGCGTGCGCCTTCGCACCGAGCGGCGCCAGTGCGTCGCCGAGGTTCCAGCCGAGCGCGTCGCGCCCGCTCGGCGCGCCGTAGCCGAACACGAGGTCGGCATCGGCGAGGCTGGCCGGCAGCTGCGCCTTCATCACGCCGAGCTTCATCGTGTTCGAACGCGGCTCCAGCACGGCGAGGATGCGGGAATGTTCTCGGCCGATGCGCGCACGAAGGCCGGCGATCGTGGTTTCGATCGCGGTCGGATGGTGCGCGAAGTCGTCGTAGACGGTCACGCCGTCGACGCTGCCGCGCACTTCCATGCGCCGCTTCACGTTACGGAACGATGCGAGCGAGGCGGCCGCCTGCGCCGGCGGCACGCCGACATGGCGCGCGGCCGCGATCGCGGCCAGCGCGTTCATCCGGTTGTGGTCGCCCTGCACCTGCCACGCGACTTCGCCGACGCGCTGGGCCTGTGAATACACCGCGAAGCGCTCGTCCACCGGCACACCGTCCTCGGCCGGCAGCGCCTGCCAGCCGCCGTCGACGCCGAAACGCTCGACTTCGCTCCAGCAGCCGCGCGCCAGCACGCGCTCCAGCGCGTCGGAACGGCCGTTCGTGACGATCCGGCCCACCCGCGGCACCGTGCGCACGAGATGGTGGAATTGCGTTTCGATCGCGGCGAGATCCGGGAAGATGTCGGCGTGATCGTATTCGAGATTGTTCAGCACGGCCGTGCGCGGCCGGTAGTGGACGAACTTCGAGCGCTTGTCGAAGAACGCCGTATCGTATTCGTCGGCTTCGATCACGAAGAAGCTCGAATCGGTCAGCCGCGCCGACACGCCGAAGTTCAGCGGCACGCCGCCGATCAGGAAGCCCGGATTCAGGCCGGCGTCTTCCAGCAGCCACGCGAGCATCGACGAGGTGGTCGTCTTGCCGTGCGTGCCCGCGACCGCGAGCACCCATTTGCCGGCCAGCACGTGTTCGCCGAGCCATTGCGGGCCGGACACGTAAGGCAGGCCGCGATCGAGGATCGCCTCCATCAGCGGATTGCCGCGCGTGACGACGTTGCCGATCACGAACAGGTCGGGTTTGAGGTCGATCTGCTCGGCGCCGTAGCCTTCGATCAGCGTGATGCCCTGCGCCTCGAGCTGCGTGCTCATCGGCGGATAGACGCCCGCGTCGCAACCCGTCACCGTGTGGCCCGCCTCGCGCGCGAGCACGGCGAGACCGCCCATGAAGGTGCCGCAGATGCCAAGAATGTGGATGTGCATAGATGAATGCTTTCGCGCCGCCGGGCGCCGTCGATTCGGAAAGGGACGTGTGCGGCATGCCGGACGCGCCGTCCGGGCCAGCGCTTTCGCCGCGCCACAAAGATCGTCATTGTAACTGACGGCCCGGGCCGAACGACGGCGCGCGAGGCCGTCCGGCGCGGCGGGCGGCACGCAGCCGCACCGCGGTCTGCCGCGGCGGCGATCGAGTATGATTGCCGGATCATGTCTCGCAAACCTCTTGTCGATCCGCGGCGTGCCCGCGAGGAAATCGCCCAGTCCGCCGCCCGCCTGATCGCGGAGGACGGCCTCGATTACGCCAGCGCGAAGCGCAAGGCCGCCCGCCAGCTGTTCGGCGATACGCGCGTTGCGGGCGAATGGCTGCCCGATAACGACCTGATCGAAGAAGAACTGCGCGAATACATCGCGTTGTTCCAGAGCGATACGCAGCCCGACGAGCTCCGCCGGCTGCGCGAAGCGGCGCTCGACTGGATGCGCCGGCTCGCCGAATTCAATCCGTACGTGACGGGCGCGGTGCTGAACGGCACCGCGAACGCGCATTCGGACATCCATTTGCAGATATTCACCGACAACCCGAAGGACGTCGCCATCTACCTGCTGAACCAGAACGTTCAGTACGACGTGTCCGAGACCCGGCATTTCGCCGGTCGCGCCGACGTCGAGACGCTCAGCTTCCTGTGGCGCCCGCGGCGCGACATGGACGCCATCGGCGTGCACGTCGCGCTCTATGCGAGCGACGACCTGCGCGGCGCGGTCAAGGCCGACGCACGCGGGCGCGTCGCGCGGGCCGACGCCGCCGCGTTGCGCGCGCTGCTCGAAGCCGGCGACGCGCCTTCCGAACCGGAATGATTCCACGATGATGATGAAACGCATGTTGGCGGTGGCGCTCGTCGCGGCCGCGGCGATCGGCGGCGGGCTCGCCGCCGGCCATTGGTTCCGCGGCGGCAGCGCCGACGACGGTGTGGCGGCCGCCACATCGGCCACATCGGACTCATCGGCCGCGCCGGCTCCGTCCGGCAGCCCGGTCGAGCAGCTGTGGGCCGCGGCGCTGACCGATGTAGACGGCAAGCCGGCGACGCTCGCGTCGTTCAAGGGCCAGAAGGTCGTGGTGAATTTCTGGGCATCGTGGTGCGGCCCGTGCGTCCAGGAGATGCCGGAACTCGTCGCGCTGTCGCATCAATATAAGGAGAAGGGCATCCGCTTCATCGGCATCGGCGTCGACTCCGACCAGAACGTGAAGAACTTCCTGCAGAAGGTGAAGGTCGACTATCCGGTATTCGTCAGCGGATATGCGGGTGCCGATCTGGCGCGTAATTTCGGCAATACGGCCGGTGCGCTGCCGTTCACGGTAGTCATCGACCAAACGGGCAAGATCCGCGAAACAAAATTGGGGCAAATCCAGCCCGCCGAGCTCAAAAAGACCCTCGACACGTTGTGACATGCGCGAATGGGCGCCCGCACGTTCGCGGTGTTTTGCAGGTCGATCGCCGCAGTTTCACCGGAATTCGCGAATACTTCGCTTAGCTCCCGGTAATTCTTGCAGGCCCGGCGCCGTTGGCCGTTCGGCAAAACTAGACAAATTTCTCTAAATAGCGCTAAAGTTCGCGCAATTCCGCAGAAATAGAAGCGACCATGACACGATTGCTGGTGCTGCACGGCCCCAACCTGAACCTTCTCGGCACCCGGGAACCGGAGGTGTACGGCCGCGTCACGCTCGCGCAGATCGATCAGGCGCTTGCCGCGCGGGCGCAGGCTGCCGGCGCCGAACTGTCGTCGTTCCAGAGCAACCACGAAGGCGCGCTCGTCGACCGCATCCAGGCCGCGCGGGAGGAACAGACCGATTTCATCCTGATCAATCCGGCCGCGTACACGCATACGAGCGTCGCGATCCGGGACGCGATCGCCGGCGTTGGCATCCCGTTCGTCGAAATTCATTTGTCGAACGTGCACCGCCGCGAAGCGTTCAGGCACCACTCCTACTTTTCCGACCAGGCCGAAGGCGTGATCTGCGGGCTCGGCTGGAAAGGTTATCTGTACGCGCTCGAATACGCGCTCGACAAGCTGCAAGGCGCGTCGCGCGGCTGATTTCGCGATCTAGATTCAGCGCCGGTCTGACCGGCGCTTTCACGTATTGAAAGGGGAACTCCCGATGGATCTTCGTAAGCTGAAAACTCTGATCGACCTCGTCTCCGAATCCGGCATCTCCGAGCTGGAAGTGACGGAAGGCGAAGGCAAGGTGCGTATCGTCAAGAACGCGCCGCCGGTCTATGTCCAGCCGACGGGCGGATTTGCCCCGCAGGTCAGCGCCCCGGCCCCGTCGGTCGCGCTGCCGGCCGAAGGTGCGGCAGCCGCACCGGCCGCAGGCGCCGCGGCGCCCGCCGTGCCGCAAGGCCACGTCGTGACGTCGCCGATGGTCGGCACGTTCTATCGCGCGCCGTCGCCGGGCGCGGATCCGTTCGCGCAGGTCGGTGACACGGTCAAGGAGGGCCAGACGCTGTGCATCATCGAAGCGATGAAGCTGCTGAACGAGATCGAGTCGGACAAGGCCGGCGTGATCAAGGAAATCCTCGTCGAGAACGGCCAGGCCGTCGAATACGGCCAGCCGCTTTTCGTGATCGGCTAAGCCCGCCGCGCGGCCGTCCGGCCGCGCGCCGCCGATGCTCTCCAGGCGCCGTTCGCGCGCCCCTCGAAGAGACGAATACTCGCTATGTTTGAAAAAATCCTCATTGCCAACCGCGGTGAAATCGCGCTGCGCATTCAGCGCGCGTGCCGCGAGCTCGGCGTCAAGACGGTAGTCGTCTACTCGGAAGCCGACAAGGAAGCCAAGTACGTGCGCCTCGCGGACGAAGCCGTCTGTATCGGCCCGGCCCCGTCGAACCTCAGCTACCTGAACATGCCGGCGCTGATCAGCGCCGCGGAAGTCACCGACGCCGAAGCGATCCACCCCGGCTACGGCTTCCTGTCGGAAAACGCCGATTTCGCCGAACGCGTCGAGCAGTCGGGCTTCACGTTCATCGGCCCGCGCCCGGACACGATCCGCCTGATGGGCGACAAGGTCACGGCAAAGCAGACGATGATCAAGACCGGCGTGCCGTGCGTGCCGGGCTCGGAAGGCGCGTTGCCGGACGATCCGAAGGAGATCGTGAAGATTGCGCGCGCAATCGGCTATCCGGTCATCATCAAGGCGGCCGGCGGCGGCGGCGGACGCGGCATGCGCGTCGTGCACACCGAGGCCGCGCTCGTGAACGCGGTCAACATGACCCGCGAGGAGGCCGGCCGTGCGTTCGGCAACCCGCAGGTGTACATGGAGAAGTTCCTCGAGAACCCGCGCCACATCGAGATCCAGGTGCTGTCGGATGCGCACAAGAACGCGATTTGGCTCGGCGAGCGCGATTGCTCGATGCAGCGCCGTCACCAGAAGGTGATCGAGGAAGCGCCGGCGCCGGGCATTCCGCGCCGCCTGATCGACCGCATCGGCGACCGCTGCGCGGACGCTTGCAAGAAGATGGGCTATCTCGGCGCCGGCACGTTCGAATTCCTGTACGAAAACAACGAGTTCTACTTCATCGAGATGAACACGCGCGTGCAGGTCGAGCATCCGGTATCGGAGCTGATCACCGGCGTCGACATCGTGCAGGAACAGATCCGCATCGCGGCCGGCGAGAAGATGGCGCTGCGCCAGCGCGACGTGCAGTTCCGCGGACATGCGATCGAATGCCGGATCAACGCTGAAGATCCGTTCAAGTTCACGCCGTCGCCGGGCCGCATCACGTCGTGGCATACGCCGGGCGGGCCGGGCGTGCGCGTCGACTCGCATGCGTACAACGGCTATTTCGTGCCGCCGAACTACGACTCGATGATCGGCAAGCTGATCACCTACGGCGCGACGCGCGACCAGGCGATCCGCCGGATGCGGATCGCGCTGTCGGAAATGGTCGTCGAAGGCATCCAGACCAACATCCCGCTGCACCGCGAGTTGATGATCGATTCGAAGTTCGTCGAAGGCGGCACCAGCATCCACTACCTCGAACACCGGCTCGCGCAGAAGCAGCAGGTCGCACCGGAAGAAGCGTAAGCATGAGCTATCGCGAACTCGTCGTCGAACTGGCCCGCGAGCATGCGGAGGCGTTGTCCGACGCACTGCTCGACCTCGGCGCGCTGTCGGTGTCCGTCGAGGACGCCGACGCCGACACGCCCGACGAGCAGCCGCTCTTCGGCGAGCCCGGCCTGGTTCCGGAGCGCACCGCGTGGCAGCACTCGCGCGTGGTCGCGCTGCTGTCGCCCGATCTCGAACCGGCCGTGCTGCTCGCGGCGGCCGCGAACGAGATCGGCATTGCCGATACGCCGAAGTTCGACGTGCGTGAAGTCGAGGAGCAGGACTGGGTGCGGCTCACGCAGTCGCAGTTCGAGCCGATCCCGATCGGCGAACGGATCTGGGTCGTGCCGTCGTGGCACGATGCGCCCGATCCGGATGCGCTGATCCTCGAGCTCGATCCGGGCCTCGCGTTCGGCACCGGCAGCCACCCGACTACGCGCCTGTGCATGGAATGGCTCGAGCAGACGGTGAAGCCCGGCCAGTCGGTGCTCGACTACGGTTGCGGCTCGGGCATCCTCGCGATCCTCGCGCGCAAGTGCGGCGCGGACCCGGTGATCGGCATCGACATCGATCCGCAGGCGGTCGAATCGGCGCGGCAGAACAGCGAACGCAACCATGCGGACGTCACGTACGGGCTACCCGACGCGTGCCCGGACGGCGAGTTCGACATCGTCGTCGCGAACATTCTGTCGAACCCGTTGAAGCTGATGGCGTCGATGCTGGCGTCGAAGGTGAAGCCGGGCGGCCGCATCGCGCTGTCGGGCGTGCTCGCGCGCCAGGCGGACGAAGTCGCGGCGGTGTACGCGCGCTACGTCGACATCTCGGTATGGCGCGAGCACGAAGGTTGGGTTTGCCTCGCCGGAACGCGGCGGGAAAGCCATTAGAATAGCGCTGTCCTTCACTCTGGCCAGCAGGCCGCCCGGCTCGACATGCTTCTTGCGACGCGCTGCCCTCATTGCGAAACCGTCTTCCGGCTGCAGCAGGAGCAGCTGACGCTGCATGACGGGCTGGTGCGCTGCGGACACTGCCGGCAGGTGTTCGACGCGACGCGCTCGCTCGTTCCCGAGCCGACGGTGAGGCAGGAGCCGACGTCGAGGGAAGCGGCGGCGGTTGGAACGGCTCCGGTTGGAACGGCTCCGGGTGAAGCGGCTCTGATCGAAGCAACGCCGATCGAAGCAACGCCGGTCGAAGCAACGCCGGTCGAAGCGGCGCCGATTGAAGCAGTGCCGGTCGACTTAGCGCCGATCGATGCAGCCCCGGTCGAAGCACCGCCGTCCTCATCAACGCCAGCCGCGTCGGCACCGGTCAACTCAGCACCGACTGAACCAACACCCACCGCACCAACACCGGCCGACGCCGTCAGCGACACGCCCTCCCCGACCTCACCGGCGCGGCTCTTCACCGCCGACCTGCCGGCGCACGCGGCGACGGATGGCAACTTCAGGCCTGCGGGCTGGGACATGTGGGCGCCGTGGCTCGACGCCGGCGTCGATCCGTCGCTGCTGCACAACGCGCACACCATTCGCGCCGAACCGCTCGTGCCGGTGACGCGGCAAGAAACCACGGACGCCGGCACCGTTCGCCAGACCGGCACGCCCGCGCCGATTTCGACGGATGCTGCCGAACGCCGCGTCGTCGAAGCGGCCGCATGGCCGGCCGAACCGGCTGCGGCACCGCACGACACCGACGCGTCTACCCTGCCAGCCGCAGAAACCGACCCACGCGAACCGCGCTTCATCGCACCTGCGCAATTGATCGAGCAAGCGGGCGCCGATCCCGTCGACCCGACCGCGCCCGCAAACGCAAACGCGGACGCGCACACGCACACGCACTTTCCGGAACCAGACGACGTTCCCCGCGAACCGCGGTTCGCCTTTACGCCGGCGCCGTCCGACGCAGCGCCCGACGACAGCCACGCTGCCGAGCGTGGCGTCGCGGCCGCTGACGAACCTGCAAACGCGCCCGACGACGCCCAGTCGGCGGCAAAGCCACCCGCCCAACCGGCCGTCCCGTTCCCCGCCGCACTCACCGAAGACGACCGCCCCCACTTCGAGGTGACGCGCGAGACCCGCGCGCCGCAACGACGCGGCATGCTCGCCGGTTTTTTCGGCGGCGTCGTCGCGGCCACGCTCGGCGTGCTGCTGTTCGCGCAGCTGGCGTGGTGGCAGCACGAATCCGTGATGATCTACTGGCCGGTCACGCAGAGCTGGTACCGTCAGGCGTGCGCGCCGCTCGGCTGCAAGGTCACGCCGCCGCGCGCGATCGACGGGCTGCGGCTCAACGCGACCGACCTGCGCCAGCTCGACGGGCCGCGCGTGCTCGAGCTGAAGGCGCCGCTGACGAACCGCTATCGCGTCGCGCTCGCGTACCCGTCGCTCGAGCTGACGCTGCTCGACGACACCAATCACGTCACCGTGCGCCGCGTGCTCGCGCCGCGCGACTACGTCCGCCCGGGCACGCCGATCGACGCAGGGCTACCGCCCGGCACGACGCAGACGATGGTCGTGCGGCTCGACACGAACGGCGCGAGCGCATCGAATTTCCGCGTCCAGATCTTCTATCCGTGACGCATCGCGCGCGCGCATGCGCGCCGTCTCAACCCGCGCGCCGCACCGGCGCGCTATTTCGGAGCACGAACATGAGCAAAGTTACGCTGGGTGGCAACCCGATCGATATCGCCGGCACGTTCCCGGTCGTCGGCTCGCAAGCCCCCGACTTCAAGCTGGTCGGCAAGGACCTCGCCGATCTGACGCTCGCCAGCTTCGCCGGCAAGCGCAAGGTGCTGAACATCGTGCCGAGCCTCGACACGCCGACCTGCGCGACGTCGACGCGCAAGTTCAACGAAGCCGCGTCGTCGCTCGACAACACGGTCGTGATCGTCGTGTCCGGCGACCTGCCGTTCGCGGCCACGCGCTTCTGCACGACCGAAGGCCTCGCGAACGTCGTGACGGCGTCCACCTTCCGCGGCGGCCGCGCGTTCGCGAACGCGTACGGCGTCGACGTCACGAGCGGCCCGCTGAACGGCCTGACGGCCCGCGCGGTCGTCGTGCTCGACGCGCAGGACAAGGTGATCCACGCGCAACTCGTCGGCGAAATCAAGGACGAGCCGAACTACGACGCAGCACTCGCCGCACTGAAGTAATCCGCAGCCGCCCGGCCGCCGCGCGCAGCCCGACGGGCTCGCCGCGGCCGCCGGGCCGGCCGCTTTCCCTTTGCCCTCTACAGGAACCCACGCCTTGACTACGCTGATTTGCGGCTCGCTCGCCTACGACAACATCATGACCTTCGAAGGTCGGTTCCGCGAGCACATCCTGCCCGACCAGGTTCACCTGCTGAACGTGAGCTTCCTCGTGCCGACGATGCGTCGCGAATTCGGCGGTTGCGCGGGGAACATCGCGTACGCGCTGCACCTGCTCGGCGGCGACGCACGCATCATGGCGACGGTCGGCGCCAACGACGCGGACCGCTATCTCGAGCGTCTCGACAGCCTCGGCCTGTCCAAAGCCAACGTGCGGGTCGTGCCCGACGCGCACACCGCGCAGGCCATGATCACGACCGATCTGGAGAACAATCAGATCACCGCATTCCACCCCGGCGCGATGATGGAATCGCATCTGAACCGTGCGGACGAGGTGCCCGGCGTGAAGCTCGGCATCGTCGCGCCCGACGGCTTCGACGGGATGGTCCAGCACGCCGAACAATTCGCCAAGGCCGGCATCCCGTTCATCTTCGATCCGGGTCAGGGCCTGCCGCTGTTCGACGGTGCGACGCTGCGCCGCATCATTGAACTCGCGACCTTCGTCGCGGTCAACGACTACGAGGGCAAGCTCGTCAGTGACAAGACGGGGTGGTCCGAGAAGGAAATCGCCAGCCGGGTTCAAGCATTGATCGTCACGCGGGGCGAACACGGCGCTACCATTCTTCACAAGAACGGCGAAGAACAGATTCCGGTCGTGCAGGCAGAGCGGATCGTCGATCCGACCGGTTGCGGCGACGCCTTCCGTGGCGGCCTGCTGTACGGCATCGAGAACGGTCTGGACTGGGCAACCACCGGCCGCCTCGCGAGCCTGATGGGCTCGATCAAGATCGCCCATCAGGGCCCCCAGACTTACGCACTGACGCGCGCCGATGTCGACGCGCGCTTCGAGGCCGCCTTCGGTTACAGTCTCAAATAAATACTGTTGGAGAGCAAAGATGTTGACGAAGAAAACCCTCACGCTCGCGGCGATGCTGACGGCCACCCTGACTCTCGCGGGCTGCTTCACCGCGCCCGGTTCGGCCGACGTCTATAGCGTCGGCCAGGCGCAGCGCGAACAGACGGTTCGCATGGGCACGGTCGAAAGCGTGCGTGCGGTGCGCATCCAGTCGGACGGCGGCGGCAGCGCGATCGGCACGCTCGGCGGCGGCGCACTCGGCGCGGTCGCGGGCAGCGCGATCGGCGGCGGCAAGGGCTCGATCCTGACGGCGATCGCAGGCGGCCTGGTCGGCGCGGTGGCGGGCAACGCGGTCGGCGAAAACCTCAGTACCGCGAACGGCGTCGAAATCACCGTTCGCCTCGACAACGGCGACCTGCGCTCGATCACGCAAGCAGCCAGCGGCGAAGTCTTCCGCGCAGGCGAGCGCGTACGACTGCTGTCGAGCGGCGGCGTCACGCGCGTCACGCACTAACGAGCATCCTCAGCACGCGGCGCAAGCCGCGGTCGAACGCATGTGCGAAGTCGCACATGCGTTTTTTTTCGTCCACGCTCCGCGCATCACGTCCATGCCCGGCCGCGTACGGGCGAAAAAAATCCCGCCATCCAGGCCAGATGGCGGGACCGATTGAGTAGCGCTACTCAACCCGCGGACACCACATGAGTGTCCGGGTGATGCTGGTCAGCCGCGATTACGGACGGCTGCCCGTCGGGAACGGCCATGCCGCTGCCGGGTTGAGCGCCGTCTTCACGCCCGATGCCGGCGCAACCGATGCGGTCGACGCGGTGGTTGCCGGCGCGGCCTTCTTCACGACGGCCTTCTTCGGAGCAGCGGCCTTCTTCGCCGGAGCAGCAGCCTTCGGTGCGGCGGCAGCCTTCGGCGCAGCGGCCTTAGGTGCAGCAGCCTTCGGTGCGGCAGCCTTCTTCGCAGGCGCAGCCTTCTTGGCCGGCGCTGCCTTCTTCGCAGCAGCCTTCTTCGCCGGTGCGGCCTTCTTCGCTGCAGCCTTCTTGGCCGGTGCTGCCTTCTTTGCAGCAGCCTTCTTCGCCGGTGCGGCCTTCTTCGCAGCAACCTTCTTCACTGCGACCTTCTTGGCTGCAACCTTCTTCGCAGCGGCCTTCTTCGCCGGTGCTGCCTTCTTCGCAGCAACCTTCTTCACCGCCACCTTCTTGGCTGCAACCTTCTTCGCAGCGGCCTTCTTCGCCGGTGCTGCCTTCTTCGCTGCAGCCTTCGTCGCCGGCGCTGCCTTCTTCGCTGCAACCTTCTTCACCGCGACCTTCTTCGCAGCGGCCTTCTTCACTGCAGCGGCCTTCTTCGCCGGCGCAGCTGCCTTCTTCGCAACGGTCTTCTTAGCAGCAGCCTTCTTGGCAGCCGGTTTCTTCTTGGCAGTAGCCATGTTGTTCTCCTTCAGGTTCAGATGAGAGTCAGTTCAAACTACACCCTTCGTCAAAACCCGCTTCCCGCGGACGCTGTTCAGGACGTGCGCTTCGAAGCGGGCTATTCATCGGCGTACGCGGATACTGCGCGCTTACGCTAATGAATACGGTATGGCGCGCGTGACCCCATGGCCTCGCGCGCCAAATCAAGTCGGTAGCCGGCGCACCCCGCGCCGCTACCCCTAATCGCTTGATCAAGCCGACGGCCACACGGCCGTCCGCTTTTTCCGGAGGGAAGTTTGCCCATCCCACTGAAGGGTTCGCAAAGTGCCGATGATGTCGTTGGGCCGTTAAGGCACCGGGCATGCTTTGCATCAGGCGTTCTTGCTCCTAAACCTTGGGCCGGGGCCGAGAGGCCGCCGGCTACTCCATCATGTGACGGGTTCGCTGCTGCGGGTTATTCCCAGGACAGCGCGCCGCCCGTCTGATACTCGATCACTCGCGTCTCGAAGAAGTTGCGTTCCTTCTTCAGGTCGATCATTTCGCTCATCCACGGGAACGGGTTTTCTTCGTTCGGGTACAGCGGATCGAGGCCGATCTGCTGGCAACGGCGGTTGCTGATGAAGCGCAGATAGCTCTTGAACATCGACGCGTTCAGACCCAGCACGCCGCGCGGCATCGTGTCCTCGGCGTAGCGGTATTCGAGTTCGACTGCATGCTTGAACAGCTCGCGGATCTCCGCGCGGAATTCGGCGGTCCACAGATGCGGGTTCTCGAGCTTGATCTGGTTGATCAGGTCGATGCCGAAGTTGCAGTGCATCGACTCGTCGCGCAGGATGTACTGATATTGCTCCGCAGCACCCGTCATCTTGTTCTGGCGGCCGAGCGCGAGGATCTGCGTGAAGCCGACATAGAAGAACAGGCCTTCCATGATGCACGCGAACACGATCAGCGACTTCAGCAGCTTCTGATCCGCTTCGAGCGTGCCGGTCTTGAAGGCCGGGTCGGTCAGCGTATGGATGAACGGAATCAGGAACTCGTCCTTCGCGCGGATCGACGCGACCTCGTGGTACGCGTTGAAGATCTCGCCTTCATCGAGGCCGAGCGATTCGACGATGTATTGATACGCGTGCGTGTGGATCGCCTCTTCGAACGCCTGGCGCAGCAGGAACTGCCGGCACTCGGGCGCCGTGATGTGGCGGTACGTGCCGAGCACGATGTTGTTCGCAGCGAGCGAATCGGCGGTCACGAAGAAGCCGAGGTTGCGCTTGACGATGCGGCGCTCGTCCTCGGTCAGACCGTTCGGATCCTTCCACAGTGCGATGTCGCGGGACATGTTGATTTCCTGCGGCATCCAGTGGTTCGCGCAACCGGCCAGATACTTTTCCCACGCCCACTTGTACTTGAACGGCACCAGCTGATTGACGTCAGTCTGGCCGTTGATGATGCGCTTGTCCGCAACGTTGACCCGCGCTTCCGAACCGCCGGCGGGAACAGCCGGTGCTTGCGGCGGCACCGCAAGATCGCCTTCGAAAATGTCACGGACCTGATGGGCGGCAGGCGTTGCAGCCTGCAGTCCGACGGCCATCCCTGCGGAGGTGCGCATCGCGTTTTGCTGCGCTCCGCTCGCGGGGGTTACGGCAGTCTTCTCGTCATCCCAGTTGAGCATAAATTGTCACCATCAATTTAGAACGGTTTGTACCATCTTTTCCTGAGCGATAAAAGGGTTCGCTCACGAAAAATCCTTTTTTCGATTCGCGTTGCGACCTCGATACAACACTTTGAGCAACGCATCGTCGTTCATGCAGAGTGCGACGCGTATCGCGCATGTATCGCGAGGTGCGCTCGACGCATCGAACGCTGATCGAAACGCGACGTCGTCGGGGATGTTTCGATCGCTTGTCGCTGCCTGCAACGCATGTGCCGCGTTGCAGATTCCTTATCATTTTTTTAGTAGAGAGCGACGCACACTTCAACCTCGATCGGCTGTCGTGCGCGTCGCCCGAACTGCTTCAACTCATGCGCGCCGCGTTACTGGCAAGCTTCGCATTCGTCGAAGCCGGGGTCGCCCGGACGCATCGTGCACACCGGGCCGTCTGCTTCGACCGGCGCGAGCGCTGCTGCGTTGAGCCCACCCGACGACACGTCGCCGCCCGCCGCACCGAAGCCGCCCGCTGCGCCTTGCGCGCCGCCGCTGCTCGAGCCGCCGCTCGTCGGCACCGCGTTGAGCGCGCCGTGCGCGACCGTCGACTTCTCGACGTGCGTGGCTGCCATCGTGCGCAGGTAGTAGGTCGTCTTCAGACCACGCAGCCATGCGAGCTTGTAGACCTCGTCGAGCTTCTTGCCCGACGCGCCGCCCATGTAGATGTTCAGCGACTGCGCCTGGTCGATCCACTTCTGGCGACGCGATGCCGCTTCGACGAGCCACGTCGGATCCACTTCGAAGGCGGTCGCGTAGATCGCGCGCAGGTCGGCCGGGATGCGGTCGATGCGCGACAGCATGCCGTCGAAGTACTTCAGGTCGGCGACCATCACTTCGTCCCACAGGCCGCGCTCCTTCAGGTCGCGCACGAGGTACTCGTTCACCACCGTGAATTCGCCCGACAGGTTCGACTTCACGTAGAGGTTCTGGAAGGTCGGCTCGATGCAAGCCGACACGCCGATGATGTTCGAGATCGTCGCCGTCGGCGCGATCGCGACGCAGTTCGAGTTGCGCATGCCGTGCGCCGCGATACGCGAACGCAGCGTCGACCAGTCGAGCGACTCCGACGTGTCGACTTCGACGTAGCCGCCGCGCGCTTCGGCGAGCAGCTTCAGCGTGTCCTGCGGGAGGATGCCGCGATCCCACAGCGAGCCGCGGTAGCTCGAGTAGCGGCCGCGCTCCTCGGCCAGCTCGGTCGACGCGTAGTACGCGTAGTAGCAGACCGCTTCCATCGAACGATCGGCGAACTCGACGGCCGCTTCCGACGCGTACGGCGTGCGCAGCAGATGCAGGCAGTCCTGGAAGCCCATGATGCCCATGCCGACCGGACGGTGCTTCAGGTTCGAGTTACGCGCCTTCGGCACCGCGTAGTAGTTGATGTCGATCACGTTGTCGAGCATGCGCATCGCGACGCTGATCGTGCGCTTGAGCTTGTCGTGGTCGAGCGCGTAGCTGCCGTCGGCCTGCTTCACCAGGTGGGCGACGAGGTTCACCGAGCCGAGGTTGCACACCGCGATTTCGGTGTCGCTCGTGTTCAGCGTGATTTCGGTGCACAGGTTCGACGAGTGGACGACGCCGACGTGCTGCTGCGGCGAGCGCACGTTGCACGGATCCTTGAACGTGATCCACGGGTGGCCCGTCTCGAACAGCATGCCGAGCATCTTGCGCCACAGCTGCTGCGCCGGAATCTTCTTGAACAGCTTGATCTCGCCGCGCGCGACCTTGTCTTCGTAAGCCGTGTAAGCCTTCTCGAAATCGGCGCCGAACTTGTCGTGCAGGTCCGGGCAGGTCGACGGCGAGAACAGCGTCCAGTCACTGCCTTCCATCACGCGCTTCATGAACAGGTCGGGAATCCAGTTCGCCGTGTTCATGTCGTGGGTGCGGCGACGGTCGTCACCGGTGTTCTTGCGCAGCTCGAGGAATTCCTCGATGTCGAGGTGCCACGATTCGAGGTACGCGCACACCGCGCCCTTGCGCTTGCCGCCCTGGTTGACCGCGACGGCCGTGTCGTTGACGACCTTCAGGAACGGCACCACGCCTTGCGACTTGCCGTTCGTGCCCTTGATATGCGAGCCGAGCGCACGCACGCGGGTCCAGTCGTTGCCGAGGCCGCCGGCGAACTTCGACAGCAGCGCGTTTTCCTTCAGCGCTTCGTAGATGCCGTCGAGGTCGTCCGCGACCGTCGTCAGGTAGCACGACGACAGCTGCGAACGGTGCGTGCCCGAGTTGAACAGCGTCGGCGTCGAGCTCATGAAGTCGAAGCTCGACAGCACGTTGTAAAACTCGATCGCGCGCGTTTCGCGGTCGATCTCGTTCAGCGACAGGCCCATCGCGACGCGCATGAAGAATGCCTGCGGCATTTCGATGCGGGTGCCGTCGACGTGCAGGAAGTAGCGGTCGTACAGCGTCTGCAGGCCGAGGTAGCCGAACTGCAGGTCGCGATTCGCGTCCAGCGCTTCGCCGAGACGCTTCAGGTCGAACTGCAGCAGCTTGTCGTCGAGCAGGCCGGCGTCGACGCCGCGCTTCAGGAACTGCGGGAAGTACTCCGCGTAGCGCGCCGACATGTCGGCCTGGACGACTTCCTCGCCGAGGATCTCGCGACGGATCGTGTGCAGCAGGATGCGGGCCGTGACCTGGCTGTACGCCGGATCCTTCTCGATCATCGTGCGCGCAGCGAGGATCGCCGAGTCGTAGACCTGGCTCATCGGCACGCCGTCGTACAGGTTCTTCACCGTCTCGGCGACGATCGGATCAGCGTTTACCGCAGTGCCGAGGCCGTCGCAGGCCGACACGATCAGCGCGCGCAGCGCGTTCATGTCGAGCGGACGCGTGACGCCGTTGTCGACGACGTTGATGCCGGTGTTCGACTCGGCGCCCGCTGCCGCCGCTTCCTCGCCCGCGTGCTGGCGCTCGAGGTGACGCTTCTCGCGATACAGCACGTACGCACGCGCGACGTTGTGCTCGCCGCCGCGCATCAGCGCGAGCTCGACCTGATCCTGGATGTCTTCGATATGGAACGTGCCGCCGTTCGGACGGCTGCGCACCAGCGCACGCACGACGTTGTGCGTGAGCTGCTCGACGAGTTCGCGCACGCGCGCCGATGCCGCGCCCTGCCCGCCATTGACGGCCAGGAAAGCCTTGGTCACCGCGATCGCGATCTTCGAAGGCTCGAACGACACCACGCTGCCATTGCGGCGGATCACCTTGTAGTCGGCGAACGTGGCCTGCGGCGCGAGCGCCTGCGCGCCCTGTTCGGTCCCGCCGAGCGGACGGCTCGAGGCGCTCTCGTACTGGGACGTCGCGTTGTCGGTGGTTTGCATGTGCAAAGCTCCTGGTGTGGGATGGTGCGGAGAGAACCGCGGATTAGAACGAACGCTGCGCAATGCGGTGCGCGAGCGGCAAGAGGCGAGCGATGCGTCGGGAAAGCCGGTTCGGCCGATGCGCGACAACCGAGCCGGTCGTGTGCTTCGTCATGTGTACTCCGCCCCGTCGAAGTTCGCTGCGCTTGATCGCGACGCCCGGACCGCCCGGCCTGGCACGCCGCCCTGAGAACCCTGCCCGCCGGCTTGGCCAGCCGGCCGGTGCCGCTCGGGTTTTCCCTGCGGCACACACTATATCTAGTACAGAACTACTCAACAGGCACCAAGTATAGTGGACATTCGAACGACGTCCAAACGGATAATTTGCGCCTGAGGTCTTGACATCACACCCGCGCCGCGCAGGCGCAGACGTGACAAGGCATTGGTCCGGAAAAAAAATTTCGCCGGTTCAAAAACCCTGCGCTCAGTGCTGACGGAAAGGAAAGTATTCGGCGGGAAAGCCGGCATCGCCTGCGAAGCGTTGCCAATCGAAATGCGGGCCGGGGTCGGTTTTGCGGCCGGGCGCGATGTCGGCATGCCCGGCCACCGCAGCGATTGGATAACGCGCGGCCAGCGTGCGCGCGAGCGCGCCGAGCGTCGCATACTGCGCGGCGTCGAACGGCACGTCGTCCGCGCCTTCGAGCTCGATGCCGATCGAAAAGTCGTTGCAGCGCGGGCGGCCGAAGAACTCGGACGCGCCCGCGTGCCACGCGCGCTCGTCGCACGACACGAACTGGACGAGCTCGCCGTCGCGGCGGATCAGGAAGTGCGCGGACACGCGCACGCCGCGCAGGTGACTCTGGTAATAGGGGTGCGCATCGCAATCGAGCCGGTTCAGGAACAGCGCCTCGATGGCGTCGCCGCCGAATTCGCCGGGCGGCAGGCTGATGTTGTGGACGACGAGCAGCGTCGGCACCGCACCCGCCGGCCGCGCCTCGAAGTTCGGCGAGCGCGCATGGCGCGCTTCGCGCACCCAGCCGTCCGCGTCGACCGACAACCGTACTGCGTCGCTCATCGTGCGCCGCTCATCGCGCATCGGTGTCGCTGGCGCGGGCGCGATGGCGCTGCGCATGCTCGGCGCTGCAGAAGTATTCGCCGCCCCCCGCGACCGCATCGCCCTTCGGCGCATGCACGCCGCACTCGGCGCAGCGCACCATCGGCTCGGGCAGCGAGCGCGTGTCGGCGCCCGGGCCTGCCTGGCCGCCGCCGTAGCCGGCGCCGCGGCCGGTGCGCGCGTGCGCGTGATCCTGGGCCTGGCGCAGCTTGCGCGCGAGCCACGAGCCCGCGAAGAAAAGAAGGATCAGGAGGAGAATCTGTCGCATCGGTAACCTGCGTTCAAACCACGGAACGGTGCAGCAGCACCTCGAAAACGAACCGGCTGCCGACATACGCGAGCAGCAGCGCGCCAAACGACACGAGCACCCAGCGCGCGGCGCCGCGCCCGCGCCATCCGGACGTCTTGTGCGCGACCAGCAGGCCGCCGAACATCAGCCACGACAGCACCGCGAACACGGTCTTGTGGTCGAGCCGCATCGCTCGCGCATCGATCTGCTCGCTGAACAGAATGCCCGACGCGAGCGTCAGCGTGAGCAGCACGAAGCCGGCGCCGATCAGGCGGAACAGCAGCTTCTCGAGCGTGAGCAGCGGCGGCAGCGTTTCGAGCCAGCTCGCGATCCAGCCGGTCGAGCCGTCGCGCCCGCCGTTGCGCAGCGATTGCAGGCGCCGCTCGACCATCAGCATCAGGATCGCGTGCAGCGCGGCGATCGCGAACAGCCCGTACGCGATGTTGGCGATCAGGAAGTGCAGCTTGAACAGCGGCGCTGCGGCATAAGGCAGCACCCGCACGCCGCCGAACACGAGCGGCAGCAGCGACGCGCCGCAGGCGAGCGGCAGCACCAGCAGGCGCAGGCTGTCGAGCGGGAAGAAGAAGCTCTCGATCCAGTAGATGCCGGCGCCGAGCCAGAACATCGCGGACAGCGCGAACGCGAAGCCGAAGACCATCGCGTCGTGCGGGAAGATCGTCATGTGCAGCAGCACGCCGTGCGCGACGAGCGCGGCAAGCAGCAGCGCGCGGCCGGCGGCGCTCATCCCCGAGGCGGCGGACGCCGGAACCGGCACGGCCGGCACGCTCGCGACGAGCGGCGCGGCGGCCTGACGGTGCGTGCGCCAGCCTGCGACGGCCAGGCCGCCGTACAGGAACGCGGTGAGGGCATACAGTACAATATCCATGTTCGAAGTTTACACTAGGCCCCCTCCTCGCGACGGTCCGTTCATCCGGTTTCCGTCGCGCCTTCGGGCCCCCACTGTCCAACGCTCCCCATGCTCGACAATCTCACTCAACGGATGGCGCGCGTCGTCAAGACGCTGCGCGGCGAAGCCCGGCTTACCGAGGCGAACACCCAGGAGATGCTCCGCGAGGTGCGTCTCGCGCTGCTGGAGGCCGACGTCGCGCTGCCCGTCGTCCGCGAATTCATCGCCAAGGTCAAGGAAAAGGCGCTCGGCGAGGAAGTGATCAGCAGCCTGTCGCCGGGGCAGGCGCTCGTCGGCGTGGTCCAGAAGGAACTCACCGCCGTGATCGGCGGCGACTACGAAGGCAAGGCCGCCGAGCTGAACCTCGCCGTCACGCCGCCCGCCGTGATCCTGATGGCCGGCCTGCAAGGCGCCGGCAAGACCACGACCGTCGGCAAGCTCGCGAAGCTGCTGCGCGAGAAGTACAAGAAGAAGGTGCTGACCGTCTCGTGCGACGTCTATCGCCCGGCCGCGATCATGCAGTTGAAAACGGTGAGCGAACAGGTCGGCGCCGATTTCTTCCCGTCGACGCCGGACCAGAAGCCCGTCGACATCGCGCTTGCCGCCGTCGACTGGGCGAAGCGCCACTACCATGACGTGCTGATCGTCGACACGGCCGGCCGTCTCGGTATCGACGAAGCGATGATGCAGGAGATCGCCGCGCTGCACGGCGTGCTGAAGCCGGCCGAAACGCTGTTCGTCGTCGACGCGATGCTCGGCCAGGACGCCGTCAACACCGCGAAGGCGTTCAACGACACGCTGCCGCTCACGGGCGTCGTGCTCACCAAGCTCGACGGCGATTCGCGCGGCGGCGCCGCGCTGTCGGTGCGTCACGTGACCGGCAAGCCGATCAAGTTCGTCGGCGTCGCCGAAAAGCTCGACGGTCTCGAAGTGTTCCACCCGGACCGGATGGCGAACCGGATCCTCGGCATGGGCGACATCCTCGCGCTGGTCGAGGAGGCGCAGCGCGGCGTCGACGTGCAGGCCGCGCAGAAGCTCGCCGACAAGGTGAAGAAAGGCGGCGACTTCGACCTGAACGATTTCCGCGCGCAAATCTCGCAGATGAAGAACATGGGCGGCCTGTCGTCGCTGATGGACAAGCTGCCCGCGCAGTTCCAGCAGGCGGCGGCCGGCGCCGACATGGGCCAGGCCGAGAAGTCGATCCGCCGGATGGAAGGCATCATCAACTCGATGACGCCCGCCGAGCGCGCGAAACCCGAAATCATCAAGGCGACGCGCAAGCGCCGCATTGCGGCCGGTGCCGGCGTGCCGGTGCAGGAAGTCAACCGGATGCTGAACCAGTACGATCAGATGCGCACGATGATGAAGAAGCTGAAGGGCGGCAACATGCACAAGATGATGCGCGGCCTGAAGGGCATGATGCCCGGCATGCGCTGATCGCGCCCGTGGGCCGGCGCGCGGGTTTTTGCCGTAGCGCGCGCCGCCCGTTCTGCTTCATCCTTATTTGTATACCGACTCCGTCCCGCCAGAAGCCATGAACCGCGAAGAAGCCCTCCACATTTTCGACCACTCCGAAGAGATCGTCTCCGCTGACGCCGTCAACGCGTCGATCTCCAGCATGGCCGACGCGATCCGCGCCGAGATCGGCGATGCGTTCCCGCTCGTCCTGTCGGTGATGGGCGGCGCCGCCGTGTTTACCGGGATGCTGCTGCCGCACCTCGATTTCCCGCTGGAGTTCGACTACATCCACCTGACCCGCTACCGCAACACGACGCAGGGCAGCCCGGAGATGCACTGGCGCGTCGCGCCGCGCGAATCGGTGAAGGACCGCATCGTGCTCGTGCTCGACGACATCCTCGACGAAGGCGAGACGATGGCCGCGATCCGCGATCGCATCCTCGAGATGGGCGCGAAGCGCTTCATGTCGGCCGTGCTGTGCGAGAAGACGCTCGCGAAGGCCAAGCCGCTGCACCCGGACTTCTGCGGCTTCGCCGTGCCCGACCGCTACGTGTTCGGCTGCGGGATGGACGCAAAGGGCTATTGGCGCAACCTGCCGACGATCCGCGCGCTGACCGCGAACGTCTGATCGCCCCGTCGTAAAGAAAAAGCGGCGCACCGGGTTCCCGGTGCGCCGCTTTTTTTCGTCGGCACGCGCCGCCGGCGTTACAGCTGATGCACGAAGGCGCGCACGCCGGCCAGCAGCATCTCGACCGAAATCGCGACGAGCACGAGCCCCATCAGCCGCTCGAACGCCGCGACGGTCCGCTCGCCGAGCCACTGCTGGATGCGCTCGGCGAGCACCAGCGTGACCGCACAGACGAGCATCGTGACCGTCAGCGCGCCGACCCATTCGAACATCTTGCCGGGCGCCTGCGACGTGAGCAGCATCACAGTCGCGAGCGCGGACGGCCCGGCGAGCGCCGGAATCGCGAGCGGCACGATGAACGGCTCGCCGCCCGCGCGCGGATCGCTGCCGAGCGCGCCGTCCGGATGCGGGAAGATCATCCGCAGCGCGATCAGGAACAGCACGATCCCGCCGCCGAGCCGCAGCGACAGGTCGGTGAGGCTCATCATCCGCAGGAAGCGGTCGCCGACCACCATGAAGAACAGCAGGATCACGAACGCGATTCCCACTTCGCGCAGGATCAGCTTCACGCGCCGCTCGCGCGGCACGTCGCGCATCGCCGTGATGAACAGCGGGATGTTGCCGAGCGGATCCGTGATCAGCACGAGCAGCACGGTGGCCGACAGGAAGGTGTATTCCACCGCGCGCTCCCGCCGTCGCGCTTAGTGCGCGAGCGCGGCGCGGATCTTCTCCGTCACCGTCGCAGCAGCCGCATCGGCCGGCAGCAGCGTGGCTTCGGCGTCGCGGCGGCCCTGGTACTCGACCTTGCCGTCCTTCAGCCCGCGCTCGCCGATCACCAGGCGATGCGGCACGCCGATCAGTTCCCAGTCGGCGAACATCACGCCCGGGCGCTCGCCGCGATCGTCGAGGATCACGTCGACGCCGGCCGCCGTCAGTTCCGCGTACAGCTTGTCGGCGGCCTCACGCACCATCTCGCTGCGGTCATAGCCCATCGGGCACAGCACGAGTTCGAACGGGGCGATCGACTCGGGCCAGATGATGCCCTTGTCGTCGAAGTTCTGCTCGATCGCCGCGCCCAGGATGCGCGTGACGCCGACGCCGTAGCAGCCCATCAGCATCGGCTGCGGCTTGCCCGACTCGTCGAGGAACGTCGCGCCCATCGCTTCCGAGTACTTGGTGCCGAGCTGGAACACGTGGCCGACCTCGATGCCGCGGCAGATGTCGATCACGCCCTTGCCGTCCGGCGACGGATCGCCCTTCTTCACGTTGCGCACGTCGGCGACGTCCGGCTCCGGCAGATCGCGGCCCCAGTTCACGCCCGCGATGTGATAGTCGACCTCGTTCGCGCCGACCACGAAGTCGCTCATGTTCGCGACCGTGCGATCGGCAATCACCTTCACCGGCTTCTTCGTGCCGACCGGGCCGAGATAGCCCGGCGGCGTACCGAACCACTCGACGATTTCCTGCTCGGTCGCGAAGCGGTGGTTCTTCAGGCCCGGCAGCTTCGACACCTTGATCTCGTTCAGATCGTGGTCGCCGCGCAGCATCACGAGCCAGATGGTCGGCTCGGCGCCTTCGTTGTCGGTCGCGAGCACGATCGACTTGATCGTGCGCTCGAGCGGGATCGCCAGCAGCTCGGCCACCGCTTCGCACTTCGCCTTGCCGGGCGTCGCGACCTTCTCCATCGCCTGGGCCGGCGCCGCACGTTCGGCGATCAGCGGCAGCGCTTCAGCGGCTTCGATGTTCGCCGCGAATTCGGAGGTCGGGCAGTATGCGATCGCGTCCTCGCCGGTATCGGCGATCACGTGGAACTCGTGCGAGAAGTTGCCGCCGATCGAGCCGCTGTCGGCCGCGACCGCACGGAACTCGAGGCCGAGGCGCGTGAAGATGCGCACGTACGCGTCGTACATCTTGCGGTACGACTCGTTAAGGCCGGCCGCGTCCTTGTCGAACGAATACGCGTCCTTCATGAGGAATTCGCGGCCGCGCATCACGCCGAAGCGCGGGCGGATCTCGTCGCGGAACTTCGTCTGGATCTGATAGAAGTTCACCGGCATCTGCCGGTAGCTCTTGATCTGGTTGCGCGCGATATCGGTGATCACTTCCTCGTGCGTCGGCCCGATCACGAAGTCGTTGTCCTTGCGATCCTTGAAGCGCAGCAGCTCAGGGCCGTACTGCTCCCAGCGCCCCGATTCCTGCCACAGCTCCGCCGGCTGCACGGCCGGCATCAGCAGCTCGAGGGCGCCGGCCCGGTTCATTTCCTCACGCACGATCGCCTCGACCTTGCGAATCGAACGCAGGCCGATCGGCAGGTAGTTATAGATGCCACCGGCGACACGACGAATCATGCCGGCGCGCACCATCAGCTTGTGGCTGACGATCTCTGCGTCGGCCGGTGCCTCTTTGAGGGTGCCGATAAAGAAACGGGAAGCTTTCATGCGGACGGTTCCAAATACGGCGCCCAGGCGGGGCGCCCGAAAAAGTTTCAAGGTGAAAAAGCTGCGCGCGGCGAACGACGGTGGCGCAGACGACTTAGCAGACAAATCAGGGACACTTCGGCCGGCAAACCCCGCGCGGATTCGCTCCGTCACGGTGCGCAGCGCCCGTTATCTGTTTATAATCAAAGCAATTTTAAAGGATTCGAAGGTGGTTGTATGCTGGATCGTGAAGGCTTTCGCCCGAACGTCGGCATCATCCTCTTGAACGCGCGCAACGAGGTGTTTTGGGGCAAGCGGCTCCGCGAGCATTCCTGGCAGTTTCCTCAAGGTGGGATCAAGTACGGCGAGACCCCCATGCAGGCGATGTACCGGGAACTGCACGAGGAGACGGGCCTGCATCCGGAACACGTCAAGATAATCGGCCGCACCCGCGACTGGTTGCGTTACGAGGTGCCTGACAAGTTCATCAAACGCGAAGTACGCGGCCATTACCGCGGCCAGAAGCAGATCTGGTTCCTGCTGCGGATGGTCGGACGCGATTGCGATATTTGCTTGCGCGCGACCGATCACCCGGAGTTCGATGCATGGCGCTGGAACGAGTACTGGGTGCCGCTCGATGCGGTGATCGAGTTCAAGCGGGATGTCTATCAGTTGGCGCTGACGGAGTTGTCGCGCTTCCTGCGCCGCCCGGCGCAGCGAGCCGAAAAGCCGCGCGGGCCGCGCCCCTTGCGCTATCCGCGCATCGGCGGCGCGCCGGCCCAGCAGACGCTGACGATTGTCGACACATCGGTGGTCTGTTCCGAGATCGAAGTGGAGGCGCGCACGCTCGACGAGATGCCGCCCCGCGTGATCATCGGCAAATGACGAGTTGGACTGCATGACCGGGCGCGACCTTGGTGTCGCGCCCTTTTTTTACGAGGAATGCATATTGAAAGCGATTGCTCTCGCGCTCGCGTCGATCGTCGCGGCGGCCGCGCTGGCCGGCTGCGCCCACTCGAACGCGCCGACCAACAAGGACGACAGCGCGTTCGTGTATCTGCTGGACCGTCAGGGCGAATGGAAGGAAAACGCGGTCGACACGCTGCCGCCGCTTCCGCAAGCCGCCGATCTGCTGCCGTTCAACGTGTCGCAGAACACGCCGCTGAAGTTCTTCGTCGATGCCAAGTCGCTCGCGGTCGGCACCGACGGCGTCGTGCGCTATGCGGTGGTCATCACGAGCCCGGCCGGCGCGCGTAACGTGAACTACGAAGGCATCCGTTGCGACACCTACGAATGGCGTCAGTATGCGGGGCTGAATTCGGATCACGACGGCTGGGACCGCACGGTCGAGAACGACTGGCGCCGCATCGAGAACGGCGAGCTGAACTCGTACCACTCGGCGCTGTACCAGGATTATTTCTGCGCGAACAAGATGCCGCAGGGCACGACCCGCCAGATCCTCGAGAACATCAAGTTCCACCGCACCGCGATGAGCCAGTTGCGCTGAGCGCAGGACGCGGGCCGCTCAGGCGGCTTGCGGCGTCGTACAGAAGCCCGCGTCCGCGCGGGCTTTTTCATGCACGGCTGCGGCCGGTCGTGCGCCGGACGATCAGACCAGCACGAGGTTGTCGCGGTGAATCAGCTCGGGTTCGAGCATGTAGCCGAGCACCGTCTCGATCTCGCCGCTCGGCTTGCGGTGAATCAGCTTCGTTTCCGCGCTGCTGTAGTTCGTGAGGCCGCGCGCCACTTCACGCCCGTCCGGGCCGACGCACGCGATCACCTCGCCGCGTGCAAACGCGCCCTGCACGTCGATCACGCCGATCGGCAGCAGGCTCTTGCCGCCGTCCCTCAGCTTCTCGACTGCGCCCGCATCGATCACGACGTGCCCGCGCACCTGCAGATGATCGGCCATCCATTGCTTGCGCGCGGCCATCCGCGCGGTCCGTGCGATCAGCTGCGTGCCGATCGCC
Source organism: Burkholderia sp. B10 (assembly GCF_004368385.1). NCBI lineage: Bacteria > Pseudomonadati > Pseudomonadota > Betaproteobacteria > Burkholderiales > Burkholderiaceae > Burkholderia > Burkholderia sp. B10. The sequence goes on from NZ_PQMX01000021.1 coordinate 50,526, forward strand.
TCACCCGCGGCCAGCCGCACCAGCACGTCGGCCTCGCGGCCGCTCGCGATCACGGTGTTCGCGCCGCTGTGCGCGGCGCGCTTCGCTGCGAGGATCTTCGTCAGCATCCCGCCGCGGCCGAGGCTCGACCCCGCGCCGCCCGCCATCGACTCGAGCTCCGGCGCGCCCGCGCTCGCTTCCGCGACGAGCGTTGCGTTCGGATCCTTGCGCGGATCGGCGGTGAACAACCCCGTCTGGTCGGTCAGGATGATCAGCGCATCGCCTTCGATCAGGTTCGCGACGAGCGCGCCGAGCGTGTCGTTGTCGCCGAACTTGATTTCGTCGGTGACCACCGTGTCGTTCTCGTTGATGATCGGCACGACGCCGAGGCGCAGCAGCGTGAGCAACGTCGAGCGCGCGTTCAGATAGCGCTCGCGATCGGCCAGGTCGGCATGCGTGAGCAGGATCTGCGCGGTGCGAATGTGATGCTCGGTGAAGCGGCTTTCGTAGACTTGCGCGAGCCCCATCTGCCCGACCGCCGCGGCGGCCTGCAATTCGTCGATTTCGCGCGGACGCTTGTTCCAGCCGAGACGCTGCATCCCCTCGGCGATCGCGCCCGAGCTGACCAGCACCACTTCCTTGCCCTGCGCGCGCAGCGCAGCGATCTGCGCCGCCCAGCGGCCGATTGCCGCATGATCGAGGCCCTTGCCGTCGTTGGTCACGAGGCTTGAACCCACCTTCACCACCAATCGCTTCGAATCCGCGATGATCGAACGCATCGTGCGCTGTCTCCTGTCTGATGCATGCCCCGGCCGGGCGCGATGAATTTCCGGCACCGGGCGCAGCGCCCGGTGCGTGACGGGCTCGCTCAGGCGTCGCCGCCTGAGGTTGCGCCGCCGTCGCTCGGCGGCGCATCGCGGAAGCGCACGTCCGCGGCCAGATCTTCCTCTTCCGCCGCGCGATGCGCGTCCGAATGCTCGGCAAGGTAATCGTAGATCGCATAGCACAGGGCTTCGCAGCCCTGGCCGGTCAGGGCCGAAATCTGGAACACCGGGCCGTCCCAGCCAAAACGCTCGAGGAAGTCGGCAACGCGCGCGTCGCGCTCGTCTTCCGGCACCATGTCGAGCTTGTTCAGCACGAGCCAGCGCGGCTTTTCGTAGAGCGCCTCGTCATACTTGCGCAGTTCGCCGACGATCGCCTTCGCTTCCGCGACCGGATCGACGCTTTCGTCGAACGGAGCGAGGTCGACGAGATGCAGCAGCACGCCGGTGCGCTGCAGGTGCCGCAGGAACTGGTGGCCGAGGCCCGCGCCTTCGGCCGCGCCTTCGATCAGCCCAGGAATATCGGCGATCACGAAGCTCTTGCTCGGGCCGACGCGCACGACGCCCAGGTTCGGCGCGAGCGTGGTGAACGGGTAGTCGGCGATCTTCGGCTTCGCGTTCGACACCGATGAAATGAAGGTCGACTTGCCGGCGTTCGGCATGCCGAGCAGCCCGACGTCGGCGAGCACCTTCAGTTCGAGCCGCAGCATGCGCCGCTCGCCGGGCTTGCCGTCGGTCTTCTGGCGCGGCGCCCGGTTGGTGCTCGACTTGAAATGCAGGTTGCCGAGGCCGCCGGAGCCGCCCTTCGCGAGCATCACCTGCTGATCGTGTTCGGTCAGGTCGGCAATCAGCTCGCCGGTGTCCATGTCGGTCACGACCGTGCCGACCGGCATGCGCAGCGTGATGTCGTCGCCGCCCTTGCCGTAACAATCGGAGCCGCGACCGTTTTCGCCGTTGCGCGCCATGTGCTTCTTCGCGTAACGGTAGTCGATCAGCGTGTTGATGTTGCGGTCGGCGATCGCGTAGACGTTACCGCCCCGGCCGCCGTCGCCGCCGTCCGGCCCGCCGAACGGAACGAACTTCTCGCGGCGCATCGACGCGCTGCCATCGCCTCCGTCGCCGGCGATGACTTCGATTCGTGCTTCGTCAATGAACTTCATTCGTCACTCCGACCAGTATTTCCGCTATTGTGCCGCGCGCCGGCACGCTTGAACAATCTGCCGTTCGGCCGATTGCCCGCCGTTCGCGACAGCCGCCGGCGCGCACCTGCGCGCGGCGGCCAAATAAAAAAAGGCCCCGCGAAGACTGCGGGGCCTTTCGGCTACGAAGCCCGTGGTGCCTTGACTTAGGCAGCCGCCGGGACAACGATGACCAGATGCTTCTTGTCCGCGCCCTTGGTCGCGAACTTGACGTGACCGTCAACCAGCGCGAACAGGGTGTGATCCTTGCCCATGCCGACGTTCTCGCCAGCGTGCATGCGCGTACCGCGCTGACGCACGATGATGCCGCCGGCGTTGATCGCCTGGCCGCCGTACACTTTCACGCCGAGACGTTTCGACTCGGAGTCGCGGCCGTTCCGGGAAGAGCCGCCTGCCTTTTTGTGTGCCATCTGATTGCTCCTTTACCGAGGCGCTTACGCGTTGATCGCGTCGATGCGCAGCTCAGTGTAGTTCTGGCGGTGGCCGCCGTGCTTTTGGTAGTGCTTCCGGCGACGCATCTTGAAGATGGTGACCTTGGCATGACGACCGTGCGACACGACGGTGGCCTTGACGGAAGCCCCACTGACCAGCGGCGTACCGAACTTAATCGATTCGCCTTCGCCCACTGCGAGAACCTGGTCGAGCGTGATTTCAGCGTCAATGTCAGCCGGTATCTGTTCTACTTTGAGTTTTTCGCCAACGGCAACCTTGTACTGCTTGCCGCCGGTTTTTATGACCGCGTACATTGAGAACCTCACTCTGGATCCAATTTTTCCGCACACCACGCGCGGAAAACACGTGATTATACATGGGGTTAGCGGCCGAGTCAAAGCCGATCCACGATTGCCGCGCGCAAGCCCTGGCCGGATGGCCAAAATCGCGGGCCGCTCACGTCGGACAGACCGGCATATGGCGGATTCGACTTATAATCCGCCGCATCACCCATTTCGATCATCATGTCGTCGTCCACCGCCTCCCCCACCCTCAGCGCCGCCCACCTGCTCGCTCCGATCGCCAGCGACATGGAGCAGGTCAATCGCGTTATCCGGCAAAGCCTCGCGTCCGACGTGCTGCTGATCAACCAGATCGCCGAGTACATCATCGGTGCGGGCGGCAAGCGGCTGCGTCCGGCGCTGCTGTTGCTCGTGGCCGGCGCGCTCGGCGAGACCTCGCACCAGCGGCACGTGCTGGCCGCCGTCGTCGAGTTCATCCATACGGCCACGCTGCTGCACGACGACGTCGTCGACGAATCCGAACTGCGGCGCGGCCGGCAGACGGCCAACGCGCTGTTCGGCAACGCGGCCAGCGTGCTGGTCGGCGACTATCTGTACTCGCGCTCGTTCGAGATGATGGTCGGCGTCGGCAAGATGCGCGTGATGGAAATTCTGTCGGAAGCGACGACGATCATCTCGGAAGGCGAAGTGCTGCAGTTGCTGAACATGCACGACGCGGACGTCGACGAGTCGCGCTACATGCAGGTGATCCGCTACAAGACGGCGAAGCTCTTCGAGGCATCGGCCCGGTTGGGCGCGGTGCTGTCGGGCGCCGACGCGCCGACCGAAGCCGCGGCGGCCGAATACGGCCGCCGCATCGGCACCGCATTCCAGATCATGGACGACTGGCTCGACTATGCGGGCACCGCCGAAGCGATGGGCAAGAATGCCGGCGACGATCTGCGCGAAGGCAAGCCGACGCTGCCGCTCATCTATCTGATCGAACGCGGCACGCCCGAGCAAGCGGCGCTTGCGCGCGAGGCGATCGAGCAAGGCGGCACGGATCGCTTCGACACGATCTTCGAGGCGATCACGCGTTCGGGCGCACTCGACCATACGCTCGAATGCGCACGCCAGGAAGCGCAGGCCGCCGCCGCCGCGATCGCCACGTTTCCCGACTCCATCTACAAGGAAAGCCTGCTCGGGCTGTGCTCGTACTCGACGTCGCGGCAGTCGTAAAACACGCCGCGCACGGGACGCAATACCCTGCCCCGAAAAAATTTCTTCGCCAGGGTATTCCCTTTTAGAAAAAACATCGTTATAGTTACGTTCTTGCCTGAGACGACGCAGCGATCTTCACCAAGAAAGCGAAGTCGGACCAGCAGAAATTCGGGGTGTAGCTTAGCCTGGTAGAGCGCTACGTTCGGGACGTAGAGGCCGGAGGTTCGAATCCTCTCACCCCGACCAGAATTTGGTTAAAGTCAGCGACTGGAAAGTATCGCCGTCGTTGCAGCACTACAGCAGCATACATAGTGCAAACCTTTGATAAAGCCTTGCGAATCCATTCGGTTCGTGAGGCTTTTTTCATTGATCCGCCGCCATCGTATCGATACCGTCAACGACGCGCCCAGACACCGTCCGCGCGATCTGCTCATCCGAACGTCGTAACCCGGACCATACAATCGGCGGCAATCGCCGAACGCCACGCGCAGCCCACCGCTCAATCACTCGCATTGACCAGCATCCCGCTTGCCATCCGGCGCCCGCACCGACCGGTATTAAGTTTGGCTCGCACAATGCCGATAATCATCGACATAGCGACTGAACGGACTTGATGCGCGAGACGATCTTCGTCTCGCCGCCCCCGTTCGACGCCCAGCCGGACAGTCGATCGAAGAGCGCAACGCTCGATACGGGAAGGTCAAGTGGATATCAGTAGCTGGAAGAATCAGGCAAAACAGGCGCTCGCCGGAAACGTTGGTGCGCACGCTGTCATTGCGCAGCTGGGCAACGAGCAGATCGACGGTTCAGATCATGAAGCGAATCTCCTTCTCGGCATTCTTTATGGCCAGACGGGGCAGCTAGACCTTGCTGTCGAGCATCTTCGGCAATCGCTCATCCAGGACCAGCGGAATCCGGATGCAATCTTCTTTCTCGGTTGCTTCGATGCGTTGCGGTATCCCGGCCTCCACAAGAGTTGGGCGATTCGGCGAGACCATGCAAAAAACGCACTTCGTCTCGTCGAGAATACGCCGCAGGCCGCGGCCTGGCCGCAACTGAAAGTCTGCCTGGAGATCCTGGCGACAGCGGCAAGCTATGTCGGGCCGCCGGAGGATGCGGAGTTCGCCTATCGCTGGCTCATCAAGATCGATCCGGCGAATGCCGATCACTACGCAAAGCTCTCGCAACTCCGCGCTGACGACGATCTTGAAGAAGCCGTCGCGCTTATCGACCACGCACGAACGCTCAACCCCGCCATCGTCAACAAGACCGATGTCGAGCTTTCCCGCAAAGTGCTTTCGGACGGCACCCGGCGAAAGAGCATTGCACGAGCGAAGTATCCCAGCACGCGTGAAATGAGGGGCGACCTTTCGGCCGTAATCCGGACGAGCTTGCTGGATGGCTTGCCGAAGCAACGCTTCATCGACAAGGAAACCCGCTTTTTTACTCTGGGCTCGTGCTTTGCGAGAGAGATCGCCGTACGTCTCATCGAACGGGGCTATCAGGCCGATTTCTTCGAAGTCGTCGAACACATCAATTCGAGCTTCGCAAACCGCAAGATGGTGGACTGGGCGTTGGGCCAATGCACCGGCCAAAGCAAGGAGCGCCTCGACGAGCTCTTTGCGTCCCTCAACATCACCCCGGAGAATCTCCGGGTGCGTCTGGCCACCGCGAAGGTGTTCGTCTACACGCTGGGCGTTGCGCCCGCCTTCTTCGACCGGCAATCCGGCGAATTCGTGATGCCTTCCAGTTCGGCACTGGGCTCGCGAGCATTCGCAGAGATGTACGACTTCCGGACTACCACCGTCGGCCAAAATCTGGACAATCTCGACTACATCGTCGCGAATATCAAGGCGTTGAACCCCGACGTCAAGGTCGTGCTTACGGTCAGCCCCGTACCGTTGAAAACCACGTTCGAGTTCAAATCCGCGATACAGGCCGATTGCATTTCCAAATCGACGCTCCGTGTCGTCGCCCACGAATTCGTTACGAGCAATCCCGATGTCATCTATTGGCCGAGCTTCGAAATCGTGCGCTGGCTCGGCGGCCATGTGGGACCGTTTTACGGCAACGACGACGATGCAGCGCTTCATGTGGGCGACCATGTCGTCAAGGCCATCACCGATTCATTCATCGAGCACTTTTCGTAACGACCGCATGACGTCGGGCCGCTGGAGATGCGCGCACTGAATGCGCGCTACCCGGAAGCAAAGGCCGACCTCCGGCTCGGGCGACAAGTGGTCCGGCCTTCCGAACCGCGCTTCGCAGTGAAAATGGGCTGAATCGTCGGTTTACGGCTTGTACGCGGGACGACTCCGACGACCGCGGCTGCAGCGCAATCGAATGCCCGCGGCCCGACCGCGATTTGACCGGACGTGCACCGCGTACGTCTTCCGACTCCTTTTTCGCCGTTCACACGAACCGGCGTGCCGCGCGCGACACATCCCCGCCGTCGGCCTCTGCTATATTCCCTCCATCCCTGTCTTCACTGCCCTTTCCGACGCGTGGACCAAATTCCCTTATGGGCGCAAATCGGCGCCGTCTTCCTGCTTCTCCTCTGTTCCAGCTTCTTTTCCATTTCCGAGACTGCGATGATGGCGCTCAACCGCCATCGGCTGAAGCATCTCGCCAGCCAGGGCGCGCTCGGCGCGAAAACCACGCAAGGCCTGCTGACGCGCACCGATCTGCTGCTCAGCGTGATCCTGATCGGCAACAACCTGTTCAACACGATCATCCCGGTGCTCACGACGTCGCTCGCGCTGCACACGTTCGGCCGTAACAACCTCGCGCTGTCGATCGCGACCGGGATCGTCGCGTTCCTGATCATCGTGTTCGCGGAAATCGCGCCGAAAATCGTCGGCGCGACCTTTCCCGAGCGCATCGCGCTGCCGGCGAGCCTCGTGATCGCGCCGTTGATGCGCGTGTTCAAGCCGGTCGTGTGGTTCGTCAACGCGCTCGCCAACGGCGTGCTGTGGGTGCTGCGCATCAACACGAAGAGCGGCCGCGACCAGCGCATGTCGGCCGACGAACTGCGCGCGATCGTGCTCGAATCGAGCAGCTTCATGCCGACCAAGCACCGCAGCATCCTGCTGAACCTGTTCGACCTCGAGAACATCACGGTGGACGACGTGATGGTGCCGCGGCGGCAGATCGAGTCGCTGAACTTCTACGCGCCGTTCGACGAAGTCCTGCATCAGATCGAGACCTGCTATCACAACCGTCTCGTCGTGTATGAAGGCGACATCGACAAGGTGCTCGGCGTGCTGCACGTGCGCAAGACGCTGACGGCGCTGCACAACCAGGACTTCGACCGCGAAATGCTGCGCACGCTGCTCGCCGAGCCTTACTACGTGCCGTCCGGCACGCCGGTCGTCCAGCAGCTCCAGTACTTCCAGGAAAGCCGGCAACGCACCGCGCTGGTCGTCAACGAGTACGGCGAACTCGAAGGGCTCGTGACGCCCGAGGACATCATCGAGGAGCTGATCGGCGAATTCACGACGTCGATGCCGCGCGGCGAACGCGCGGGTGGTTGGAACGAGAGCGGCGAATGCATCGTCGCCGCCAGCATGCCGCTGCGCGAACTGAACCGCTGGCTGCATCTGCAACTGCCCACCGACGGACCGAAGACCCTCAACGGGCTGATTCTCGAGATCCTCGAGGAGATTCCGGAAGGCGACGTGTGCGTGAAAATCGGCGGCGTGATGCTCGAGGTGATGCGCAGCGACGATCAGGCCGTGCGCACCGTCAAACTGTTCAAGCCGCGCGTCACGCGCGCCCGCGCGGTGCGCTAGCCGAACGGCCGACTGTCGGCGCCGCTCGCGATACGCGACCATTTCCCGGTCACGATCAACAGGCGGCCCAGCGCCGGCTCACATGCAATCGCCCCCTCCCGCGGCGCCGCTGCACATGCAGCGGCCGCCGCTCTCCTCCGCCGCGTCGTCGGCCGCGCCGCCGCGCTCGCTCGATGCCGCGCAGCTCGACGACTCCCCCGCGGTACGGCTGCTCACCGATACGCTGCATGCCGCGCGCGTACGCGACGCGTCCGACATCCACGTCGAACCGTTCGAAACGGGCTGGCGCATCCGACTGCGCATCGACGGCGTGCTGCACGAGCACCTGCGCCCGCCGGTTCATCTGCGCGACGCGGTCGTCACGCGGATCAAGGTGCTCGCCCGGATGGACATCGCCGAGCGGCGGCTTCCGCAAGACGGCCGGCTGCGCATTGCGATCGACGCCGGCAAGCGCGGCGACTACCGGGTCAGCTCGTTGCCCACGCTGTTCGGCGAGAAGCTCGTGCTGCGCCGCCTCGAGACGCTGCCGCCCGACCTCACGCTCGCGCGCCTCGGTTTCGACGCGCGTCAGGCCGCGGCGATGGAGGCCGCGATACGTGCGCCGCACGGCCTCGTGCTCGTGACCGGGCCGACCGGCAGCGGCAAGACGCTGTCGCTCTATTGCGCGCTGCAGATGCTCGATCGGGACGCGCACAACGTCTGCACGGTCGAGGATCCGGCCGAGATCCAGCTCGACGGCATCAACCAGGTCGGCGTCGCGGAAAAGGCCGGCCTCACCTTCGCCACCGCACTGCGTGCGCTGCTGCGACAGGATCCGGACGTCATCATGGTCGGCGAGATTCGCGATGCGGAGACGGCCGACGTCGCGCTGAAGGCCGCGCAGACGGGCCACCTCGTGCTGTCGACCCTGCATACGAACGACGCCCCGGCAGCAGTCGCACGGCTGCTCGACATCGGCGTCGCGCCGTACAACCTTGCGGCCGCGTTGCGCCTCGTGACCGCGCAGCGCCTCGTCCGGCGCCTGTGCACCGCGTGCCGCGTGCGTTCCGATGCACCGGCAAGCGTGCTGCGCGAAGCCGGTTGCGATGCCGCCGCGCTGGCGTCCGGCTGGCGGCCGTTCGTCGCGCGCGGTTGTGCCGCCTGCCACGGCATCGGCTATCGAGGGCGGATCGGTCTGCATCAGACGATGCCGGTGTCGGCCGAGATGGCGGAGCGCATCGTCGCGCGCGCAAGCGTCGGTGCGCTGGCGCAATGCGCCGCGGCCGAAGGCGTGCGCAACCTGCGCGACGCGGCGCTCGCGCACGTTCGCGACGGCACGACGAGTATCGCGGAAGCGCTTGCCGCGACGCCGGACGCATGACCGCGATGCGCGCGCCCCGTCAGGAAACCCGGTTCGCATGGCGCGGCCGTCGTCGCGACGGCAGCGCGTGCCGCGGCCACGTCATCGCGTTCGACGCGGCCGCCGCGCGTGCCGCGCTCGCGCGGGACGGCATCGCGGTGCTGGCGCTCGACGCGCGCGGCGCCGCGCGGCCGCCCGCCGCCGGCACACGCGACGTGACGCGCTTCACGCGTCAGCTCGCGAGCTTGCTGCAAGCCGGGCTGCCACTCGCACCGTCGCTCGAGATGCTCGCGCGCACCCGCACGCGTGACGGGATGCCGCGCATCGCTGCGGGTCTCGCGCGCGAGATCGTCGGCGGGCAGCGTCTGGCCGTCGCCCTCGGGCGCTATCCGGCGCAGTTCGGCACGCTGTATCGGCAGCTGATCGAAGTCGGCGAGGCATCGGGCGCGCTCGGCACCGTGCTCACCCGCGTCGCCGAGCACCGCGAGCGCGCCGACGCACAGTGGCGCAAGGCGCGCGTCGCCCTCACGTACCCGGTCGCCGTCATCGCGTTCGCGCTCGCGATCTCGGCCGCGTTGATGGTGTGGGTCGTCCCGACCTTCCGGCAGATCTTCGACGGCTTCGGCGCCGCCTTGCCCGCACCGACCCGCGCCCTGCTCGCCGTTTCGTCCGCGACCTCGGCCTGGGGCGGCACGTTCGTCGCCGTTGCGACCGCGCTGGCGCTCGCTGCGCGCCACGCGTTGCGGCGCTCGCCACAACTGCGCTACACGGTCGCGCAGCGGATGTTGAACGCGCCAGTCGTCGGCAGTGCGCTCGCGCGGTTCGCGGCCGCGCGCTGGTGTCGCTCGCTCGCGACGCTGCTCGGCGCCGGCGTGCCGCTCGCCGACGCATTCGCGACGCTCGAACGCGCGTCCGGCCATCCGGTGTTCGAGCGCGCCACCGAGCAGATCGCGGCCCGCGTGCTGCGCGGCGTACGGCTCGCCGATGCGATGCACGCGGCCGGGTGCTTTCCGGACGATGTCGTGCAGCCCATCGCCGTCGCCGAGGAAACCGGCGCGCTCGACACGATGCTGGCCGATATCGCGTCGCTCTGCGAGCGTCAGCTCGACGCGCGCCTCGATGCGCTCGCGGCGCTCGGCGAACCGTTGATCGTGATCGTGCTGGGCGCACTCGTCGGCGCGCTCGTGATCGCGATGTATCTGCCCATCCTTCAGCTCGGCAACGTGGTGTAGCATCGCATCCGATTCCGTCGCCTACCGAACCCTGACCCGATGACGCGCGCGCCCATGTTCCCCGTTCCCGATTCGCCCGCCGGCACGTTGCTCGCGCTGGCGCTGCTGCCGCCCGCGGTGCAGTATGCGTTCGCCGTCGTGATCGGTCTGTGCGTCGGCAGCTTCATCAACGTCGTCGCGCACCGGGTTCCGGTGATGATGCAGCGCGCGTGGCGCGCCGAAATCGCCGAAGCGACCGGCAACGCAGACGCGGCGCCCGACGACGGCTATCCGCAGCGCTACGATCTGTGGCGCCCGCGCAGCGCATGCCCGCACTGCGGCCACGTATTGCGCGCATGGGAAAATGTCCCGCTCCTCAGCTACGTGATGTTGCGCGGGCGCTGTCGTCAGTGCGGTCACGCCATCGGCATCCGCTATCCGCTCGTCGAACTCGCCGGCGCCCTGCTCGCCGCCGGTTCGCTCGCAGCGTTCGGCCCGACCGGCGCAGCAATCGCCGCGTTCGGCCTATGCGCCGCGCTGCTCGCGATGAGCGCGATCGACATCCGGACCGGCTACCTGCCCGACTCGATGACGCTGCCGCTGCTGTGGGCAGGCCTCGCGTTGAACCTCGCGGGCATGTTCACGTCGCTGCAGTCGGCCGTGATCGGTGCGATGTCCGGATACCTGTTCCTGTGGTCGATCTACTGGCTGTTCAGATGGCTGCGCGGCATCGAAGGCATCGGCTTCGGCGATCTGAAGCTGCTCGCGGCGCTCGGTGCATGGATGGGCTGGGCCGCGCTGCCGCAGGTCGTGCTGTTCGCCGCGGTGACCGGCGCGATCGTCGGGCTGGTCGCGACGTGGCGCGGCCGCATGCGCTTTGAGGAGCCGATTCCGTTCGGTCCGTTCCTCGCGGCCGGCGGCGTCGCGACGCTGTTTTTCGGTACCCCTTTCTATTCGGCGCTCGGCGGCTGACATGGTGCGACGCCCGTGTCCGCCTCGTTCGCGTTCGCTACGTCGCACGCAGCCGTCGCGCTTGATCGCGGCGGCGCGGCGGAGGCTCGTATGTATGCAATAGGACTCACCGGCGGGATCGGCAGCGGCAAGACGACCGTCGCCGACCTGTTCGCCGCACGCGGCGCATCGCTGGTCGATACCGACCTGATCGCGCACCGCATCACCGCGCCGGCCGGTCTCGCGATGCCGGCGATCGAGCAGACGTTCGGGCCCGCGTTCGTCGCGGCCGACGGCTCGCTCGACCGCGCACGGATGCGCGCACTCATCTTCAGCGACGAAGACGCGCGCAGGCGGCTCGAAGCGATCACGCATCCGCTGATTCGCGCGGAGACGGAACGCGAGGCCCGCGACGCGCAGGGCCCGTACGTGATTTTCGTCGTGCCGCTGCTGGTCGAGTCGCGCAATTGGAAGGCGCGCTGCGATCGCGTGCTCGTCGTCGACTGCCCGGTCGACACCCAGATCGCGCGCGTGATGCAGCGCAATGGCTTCACGCGCGAGCAGGTCGAGGCGATCATCGCGCGACAAGCGACGCGCGAAGCGCGCCTGGCCGCTGCCGACGACGTGATCGTCAACGACGCGACGACGCCCGACGCGCTGGCCGCACAGGTCGATGCATTGCACCAACGCTACCTCGCATTCGCGGCTGCAAAACACTGAACGCGGCGCTCGCGCGCGATGGTGCACGAAATTGGCGCGTTGCTAGGGTAGAGAGGGGGCATTAGAATGTCCTGCATTGTTTCTATCCCTACCCGAGAGGCGAGCGCGCTTGATTCTTTACGAGTATCCGTTCAACGAGCGAATTCGCACGCTGCTGCGCCTCGAGGACCTGTTCGAGCGCTTCGCGTTCTTTTTGGCTCAGGAGGACCCGCGCGAACATCACGTCGCGTTGACGACGCTGTTCGAGATCGCCGAGGTCACCGGCCGCGCGGACCTGAAATCGGATCTGATGAAGGAGCTCGAACGTCAGCGCCAGACGCTCGCGCCGTTCCGCGGCAATCCGGGCATCGAACAGAATGCGCTCGAAGCCGTGCTCGGCGAAATCGAGCAGACGCTCGCCAATCTTGCGCAGATGCAGGGCAAGACGGGGCAGCATCTGGTCGACAATGAGTGGCTCGCCAGCATCCGCAGCCGTGCGGTCATTCCGGGCGGCACCTGCAAGTTCGACCTGCCGTCGTACTACGCGTGGCAACAATGGCCGGCCGAACAGCGGCGCCAGGACATCGCGAAATGGGTGGCGCCGCTGCTGCCGCTGCGCGACGCCGCGGCGATCGTGCTGCGGCTCGCACGCGAATCGGGCCAGGCGTCGAAGGTGATGGCGATGCAGGGCAGCTATCAGCAAATGCTGTCCGGGCGCACCTATCAGCTGATGCAGGTGCGCGTGCCGCCGGAGCTGCACGTGATCCCCGAAGCGAGCGCCAACAAATACATGCTGTGGGTGCGATTCACCATGCAGGACGGCGATGTGCGTCCGCGCGCAGTCGACATCGACGTACCGTTCCATCTGACACTCTGCAACCTGTAACGGCCGCGTGCCGGTTTTACGCTTTCGTATGGTTACCGTTGTGAAATGCCCGTCGTGCGGCGCCGAAGTGCGCTGGACACACGAAAACAAGTTCCGACCGTTCTGTTCGGCCCGCTGCAAGCAGCTCGACCTCGGCGCATGGGCTGCGGAAAAGTATCGGATCGGCGGTTCGTCCGACGAAGGTCCGTCGTCCGAGGAAGACGGCGGCGACACGCGCCGCGACGTCTGACTCCGAACGGCCGGCCAACCCCGGCCGATATGGCCCGCCTTTTCAGTCGGCGGGCCGCGACGGCGTCATTGCGACGCCGCTTCCTTCTCAAGCAATTCGAGCACCGGCAGCGCGGCGGGCAACAGCGGCGCGACGTCGACCGGCAGCGGCTGCCACGCGAACGCCTGCCCTTCCTTGCCGTGCAGCTCGCCCGTCCAGCCCGTCACCTTGCAGAAATAGAGCCGCACGTACGCATGCGGATAATCGTGCTCGAGCGTGTGCCAGCGCTCGCTCGCCGTGACGACGATGCCGAGCTCCTCGTGCAGCTCGCGCGCGAGCGCCTCCTCGACGCTCTCGCCGGCCTCGAGCTTGCCGCCCGGGAACTCCCAGTAGCCTTCATAGGGCTTGCCCTGCAGCCGCTGCGCGAGCAGATAGCGGCAGCCGCCGGGCGTCCCGTCGGACTGCACCATCACGCCGACCGCGACTTCCGTCACCTTGCGGCCGTCGGGCGCGCGCCCGGCGTCCGTTGCATGCGCCGTGCTCATGCTCGCTCCTTGCGGCCCGACCAGTCGCGCGCGAACTGCCACGCGACGCGCCCCGAACGCGAACCGCGCTCGAGCGCCCACACGAGCGCGTCGCCGCGCGCCGTGTCGATCTCGGTGTCCGCGCAACCGAAATGACGCAGCCAGTGCGCGACGATGTCGAGGTAGTCGTCCTGCTTGAACGGGTAGAAGCTGACCCACAGGCCGAAGCGCTCAGAAAGCGAGATCTTCTCCTCGACCACTTCGCCCGGGTGGATCTCGCCGTCCGGCAGGTGCTTGTACGACTCGTTGTCGCTCATGTACTCGGGCAGCAGATGGCGGCGGTTGGAAGTCGCGTAGATCAGCACGTTGTCCGACTGCGCGGCGATCGAGCCGTCGAGCGCGACCTTCAGCGCCTTGTACCCCGATTCGCCGTCCTCGAACGACAAGTCGTCGCAGAACACGATGAAGCGCTCCGGGCGCTGCGAGATCAGCTCGACGATGTCGCCGAGATCGTGCAGATCGTCCTTGTCGACTTCGATCAGGCGCAGCCCGTCGTTCGCGTACGCGTTCAGGCACGCCTTGATCAGCGACGACTTGCCGGTGCCGCGCGCGCCGGTCAGCAGCACGTTGTTGGCCGGCTTGCGCTGCACGAACTGACGCGTATTTTGCTCGATCAGCCCTTTTTGCCGGTCGATGTTGTGAAGATCGTCGAGCGTGATCGTCGACGCCGCCGGCACCGGCTGCAGATAGCCGCGCCCCTGGCGCTTGCGCCAGCGGAACGCGGTGGCCGCATTCCAGTCGACGTCCGCCGGCGCGGGCGGCAGCAGCCCCTCAAGGCGGCCGAGCAGCGCTTCCGCACGCGTCAGAAACTGTTCGAGCTTGTCCATGTCGTTCGAGCGCCCGCGATCAGGAGCGGTAGTCCGCGTTGATGCTCACGTAGTCGTGCGACAAATCGCACGTCCACACCGTCGCCTGCGCATCGCCGCGGCCAAGCAGCACGCGGATCGTGATTTCGCTCTGCTTCATCACGCGCTGACCGTCTTCTTCCTGGTAGGCCGGGTTGCGGCCGCCGGCCTTGGCGACCAGCACGTCGTCGAGATAGAGGTCGATCTTGCCGACGTCGAGATCGGCGACGCCCGCATAGCCGATCGCAGCCAGGATCCGGCCCAGATTGGGGTCGGACGCATAGAAGGCCGTCTTCACCAGCGGCGAATGGCCGATCGCGTAGGCGATCTGGCGGCACTCGGCGACGCTCTTGCCGCCCTCGACCTGCACGGTCATGAATTTCGTCGCACCTTCGCCGTCGCGCACGATCAGCTGCGACAGCTGCTGCGCGACCTGCGTGACCGCGTCCCGCAGCGCCGCATAGGCCGGCGTATCGGTCGACGTGATCGCGGGCAGCGCGCTCTTGCCCGACGCGATCAGGATGAACGAGTCATTCGTCGACGTATCGCCGTCGATCGTGATGCAGTTGAACGAACGGTCGGCGACTTCCTTCACGAGCGTGTCGAGCACCGGCTGTGCGACGTTCGCGTCGAAAGCGAGGAAGCCGAGCATCGTCGCCATGTTCGGCTTGATCATCCCGGCGCCCTTGCTGATGCCGGTCAGCGTGACCGTGTGGCCGTCGATCGTCACCTGACGCGACGCGGCCTTCGGCAGCGTGTCGGTCGTCATGATCGCCTGCGCGGCGTCGTACCAGTTCGCCGCGTTGCGGTTCGCGAGCGCGGCCGGCAGCCCTGCCTTCAGGCGGTCGATCGGCAGCGGCTCGAGAATCACGCCGGTCGAGAACGGCAGCACCTGCGCGGCGTCGAGGCCCGCGAGGCGCGCGAGCTCCGCGCAGGTTTCGCGGGTGTTCGCGAGGCCCGGCTCGCCGGTGCCCGCGTTCGCATTGCCGGTATTCACGACCAGCGCGCGGATGCCCGCGCCGCCCGCACGAACCTTCGCCAGATGCTCGCGGCACACGATCACCGGCGCGGCGCAGAAGCGGTTCTCGGTGAATACGCCGGCAACCGTCGCGCCTTCGTCGACGGAAATGACCAGCACGTCCTTGCGATTCGGCTTGCGGATGTTCGCTTCCGCCCAGCCGAGCGTGACGCCGGCGACGGGATGCAATTGGGCGGGATCGATCGACGGAAAATTGACAGCCATGGGGCACACCTGCCGGATGGAAAATGCCGGCACGCGCCGGCATCGATTGGAAGAACCGGCGGCCGCGGGAACGGGCCGCCGCAACTCACATCACTGACTCGAAGCTGCGAACGATGCGGCACGCGCATGCGCGCCGCCGCCGATCATGACAGCTTCCCGTGACATTGCTTGTACTTCTTGCCGCTGCCGCACGGGCACGGGTCGTTGCGGCCGACCTTCGGCATCTCGCCGCCGGCGCCGCCGTGGGTCATCGCGCTGCCGACCATGTCGGCCGTGGCGGCCGCCGCAACCGCGACGTTCGCCACCGGCGCGCCCGATTCGGCGTAGTCGGCGTGCTGGAACTCGACGTTCTCGAGATGGCCGCCCTGCTCCTCGATCTGCTCGGCGGCTTCCTCGAGCTGCTCCGGCGACTGGATCTGCACGTTCATCACGATGCGCGTGACTTCCTGCTTGATCGCGTCGAGCATCGCGGCGAACAGCTCGAACGCTTCGCGCTTGTATTCCTGCTTCGGGTTCTTCTGCGCATAGCCGCGCAGATGGATGCCCTGGCGCAGGTGATCGAGCGCGGCCAGATGCTCGCGCCACAGGCGGTCGACCGTCTGCAGCATGACCGAACGCTCGAACGCGCTGAACGACTCGCGGCCGACCATCGCGACCTTCGCTTCGTACTGCTCGTCCGCGGCGCTCGTCACGGCCTCGAGAATCTCCTCGGCCGTGATCGACGACGACTCGTTCACCATTTCCTGGATCGCGAGATCGAGCTGCCAGTCGTTGCGCAGCACTTCCTCGAGCTCCGGCACGTCCCACTGTTCCTCGATGCTGCCTGCCGGCACGAACTGGTGCACGACTTCGGTGATCACGCCATGACGCATCGCCGAAATGGTTTCGGTGATGTCGTGCGCTTCGAGCAGCTCGTTACGCTGCTGATAGATCACCTTGCGCTGGTCGTTCGACACGTCGTCGTATTCGAGCAGCTGCTTGCGGATGTCGAAGTTGCGCGCTTCGACCTTGCGCTGCGCGGATTCGATCGAGCGCGTGACGATGCCGGCCTCGATCGCCTCGCCTTCCGGCATCTTCAGGCGATCCATGATCGAGCGCACGCGGTCGCCCGCGAAGATGCGCAGCAGCGGATCGTCGAGCGACAGGTAGAAGCGCGACGAGCCCGGATCGCCCTGGCGGCCCGCACGGCCGCGCAGCTGGTTGTCGATCCGGCGCGATTCGTGGCGCTCGGTGCCGATGATGTGCAGGCCGCCCGCGGCCTTCACCTGCTCGTGCAGCGTTTCCCACTCGTCGTGCAGCTGCTTGATGCGGCGCGCCTTTTCGTCCGGCGGGATCGAATCGTCGGCCTCGAGGAACGCCGCCTGCTTCTCGGCGTTGCCGCCGAGCACGATGTCGGTGCCGCGGCCGGCCATGTTGGTCGCGATCGTGATGCGCTTCGGACGGCCGGCTTCGGCGACGATCGCCGCTTCGCGCTCGTGCTGCTTCGCGTTCAGCACTTCATGCGGCAGCCCGGCCTGCGTCAGCAGGTGCGACAGCAGCTCCGAATTCTCGATCGACGTCGTGCCGACCAGCACCGGCTGGCCGCGCTCGTAGCATTCGCGAATGTCGCGGATCACCGCGTCGTAACGCTCCTTGGCCGTCTTGTAGATCTGGTCCTGCTTGTCGATCCGCTTCGGCGGACGGTTGGTCGGGATCACGACCGTCTCGAGGCCGTAGATCTCGTTGAATTCGTATGCTTCGGTGTCGGCGGTGCCGGTCATGCCCGCGAGCTTCGCGTACATCCGGAAATAGTTCTGGAACGTGATCGACGCGAGCGTCTGGTTCTCGCTCTGGATCTTCACGTGCTCCTTCGCCTCGACCGCCTGGTGCAGGCCGTCGGACCAGCGGCGGCCGGCCATCAGGCGGCCGGTGAATTCGTCGACGATCACCACTTCGCCGTTCTGCACGACGTAATGCTGATCCTTGTGGAACAGCGTGTGGGCGCGCAGCGCCGCGTACACGTGGTGCATCAGCGTGATGTTCTGCGGCGCGTACAGGCTCTCGCCTTCACCGATCAGGCCCCACTCGGCGAGCAGGCGCTCGGCCTTCTCGTGGCCCGATTCGGTCAGGAACACCTGGCGCGACTTCTCGTCGAGCGTGTAGTCGCCCGGCTTCTCGACGCCCGTGCCGTCGGCCTTCTCCTCGCCGATCTGGCGCTCGAGCAGCGGCGGCAGCGCGTTCATCCGCACGTACAGTTCGGTGTGGTCTTCCGCCTGGCCCGAGATGATCAGCGGGGTACGCGCCTCGTCGATCAGGATCGAGTCGACTTCGTCGACGACGGCAAAGTTCAGCGCCCGCTGCACGCGCGCATCGGTCTCGTAGACCATGTTGTCGCGCAGGTAGTCGAAGCCGAACTCGTTGTTCGTGCCGTACGTGATGTCGGCCGCGTAGGCCTGCTGCTTCTGGTCGTGCTCCATGCCGGACAGGTTGATGCCGACCGACAGACCGAGGAAGTTGTAGAGGCGCGCCATCCATTCGGCGTCGCGCTGCGCGAGGTAATCGTTGACGGTCACCACGTGCACGCCGCGGCCTGCCAGCGCGTTCAGGTACACCGGCAGCGTCGCGACGAGCGTCTTGCCTTCGCCAGTGCGCATTTCGGCGATCTTGCCGTAGTGGAGCACCATGCCGCCGATCAGCTGCACGTCGAAGTGGCGCATCTTGAGCACGCGGCGGCTCGCCTCGCGGCACACCGCGAACGCCTCGGGCAGCAGCTTGTCGAGCGACTCGCCGGCCGCGATCCGCTGACGGAACTCGTCCGTCTTGCCGCGCAACTGGTCGTCCGTCAGCTTTTCGATCTGCGGTTCGAGCGCATTGATCGCCGCGACGGTCTTTTGGTATTGCTTGACGAGCCGTTGGTTGCGGCTGCCAAAAATTTTCTGGAGAAAACCGGTTGTCATCGGATCGGATCCTGCGTCGCAGCACCGGCGCCCGGCACGCGTTGCGCGCCCTCGACGCCCGAGCCTCGGCGGCTTAGCGAATTAGTGGAATCAAACGAGGAATTTTAGCACGCGGGAAAGCACGCGCCGGTGTCGGCGCGGCACGCGCGCCGCGCGCGGCAACGGTTCCGGCGAGCCACCGCGCGCGGCCGAAAGCCGCCCGTGCATGCGCCGGCGCGGGTACAATCGGCGTCAACCTCCGCGCGCGTGCGCGCCCGAAGAATGCCTCGATGAACCGATTTTCCAAGCGTTTCGGCTCGCTCTCCACGTATCGCCCGCAACCCGTGTCCGAAGTGCTCAACCGCACCGACGCGTTCGCGGCGCTGCGTGCCGGCGTCGAACAGGTCGCGTCGCTGCAGCGCGACCTCACCGCGCTGCTGCCCGACTATCTCGCCAGTCATGTCGAACCGGGCTCGATCAAGGACGGTACGCTGACCCTTTTTGCCGCGCACAATGCGCTCGCCGCGCGGCTGCGTCAGGTCGAGCGCCGGCTGCTCGCCGATCTGCAAAAGCGCGGCTGGCCGGTGGACGCGCTGCGGGTGCGCGTGCGGCCGAAGGATGCGCCGGAACCGCCGCACGTGAAGCAGGCGCGGATGACGTCGGTCGGCGTGGCGGCGCTGCGCGAGCTCGCCGACCATCTCGAACCGTCGCCGCTGCAGGCGGCGCTCGCGCGGATGGCCGCGCGCCACGGCCCGAAATCGCCGCGTTGAAGCGCGCCGCCGCGGCGCGTGCCGACAATGAAAAAGCGACCCGAAGGTCGCTTTTTCATCGCGCGTGCCTGCCGCCGATCACGCGAAGGCCGTCTGCGTATCGAACGCGAATCCCTGCGGTGCGGATTGCGGATCGTCGAACGTGACGATCTCGTAGGCGTCTTCGTGCGCGAGCAGTTCGCGCAGCAGCGCGTTGTTCAGCCCGTGGCCCGACTTGTAAGCCGTGTACGATGCCAGCAGCGGATGGCCGACCACGTACAGGTCGCCGATCGCGTCGAGCATCTTGTGCTTCACGAACTCGTCGTCGTAGCGCAAGCCGTCGTTGTTGAGGATCCGGTATTCGTCGAGCACGATCGCGTTGTCCATGCTGCCGCCGCGTGCGAGGCCCAGCTCGCGCATCATCTCGACCTCGTGCGCGAAACCGAACGTGCGCGCACGCGCGATCTCGCGCACGTACGACGTATTCGCGAAATCGACCTCGAGTTCCTGGCCGGTCTTGTCCACGGCCGGGTGACGGAAGTCGATCGTGAACTTCAGCTTGAAGCCGAAAAACGGGTCGAGGCGCGCGAACTTGTCACCATCGCGGATTTCGACCGGCTTCGTCACCTTGATGAAGCGCTTCGGCGCGTTCTGCTCCTCGATGCCCGCCGACTGGATCAGGAACACGAAGGACGCGGCGCTGCCGTCCATGATCGGAATTTCCTCGGCCGTCACGTCGACATAGAGATTGTCGATGCCCAGGCCCGCACACGCGGACATCAGGTGCTCGACGGTCGACACGCGCGCACCGTCCTTCTGCAGCACAGACGCGAGCCGCGTATCGCCGATCGACATCGCGGAGGCCGGGATGTCGACGGGCGTCGGCAAATCGACGCGCGAGAACACGATCCCGGTGCCCGGCGCGGCCGGGCGGAGCGTCAGTTCGACCTTGCGGCCCGAGTGCAGACCGATACCCACGGTCTTCACGATCGATTTGATGGTGCGCTGCTTCAGCATGGTGTTCTTCTGCTTGATTGAGAATATCAATCAGGAGTTATATTCGATAGGTGAGATTATAGCGTAATTCCCTATTCGACGCTGGTTGAAACTGCGTATCAATCTGTTTCGACTGTTTACCCGCGCGAATACGGGACGGGCCGATGCCCGGAACGGAGGCGTTTCCGGTCATCGGCCCGTGTTACAACTGGCCTGGCGGTGCTGCTCGGCGTTGCCTCACGGCAACGGTGCACGCCCGATCAGGGCCTTAGTGTCGCGAGCACACTCGCTGCATCGCTCACTTCGAATTTGCCCGGCGCTTCGACGGCCAGCGTCTTGACCACACCGTCGTCGACCACCATCGCGTAGCGCAGGGAACGGATTCCCATGCCACGCGCGGACAAATCCTGCGTCAGCCCCAGCGCATGAGTGAAAGCAGCGCTGCCGTCCGCGATCATGCGCACCTTGCCCGCGGTGTGCAGATCACGTCCCCATGCGCCCATCACGAATGCGTCGTTGACGGACACGCACCAGAGCTCGTCGATGCCGGCCGCGCGCAACTGCTCGGCATGCTCGACGTAGCCCGGCACATGCTGCGCCGAACAGGTCGGCGTGAAAGCACCCGGCAATCCGAAGATCACCACGCGTTTTCCCGCCACCTGCTCGCGCACGCTGACGGCGTTCGGCCCCAGCGTGCAGCCTTCGCGCGCGTCGTCGACGTATTCGAACAATTGCGCGTCGGGCAGCGCTTCGCCCACTTGAATCATGGCTGGTCCCTCATAGCGATACGGTTTTGCGGCGTGTTGCGGACAGCGCGGCCCATCCCGCTTCGCTCACGCGAAGAGGGCACGTCTCCCGGCCCGGCGTCGCTTCGACGCGGCCTGTCGTGGTCCGTGGCATCCGTCACGCCGGCGTTACCGCGGCAGCTCGCCGCGGCTTCGCCTCAGTGTGCCGTCAGTCGGCCTGCTTGCGCAGGAAAGCCGGGATGTCGTAGGTGTCGACACCCTTTTCCTGCAGCGCCTGCACGTGCGATGCCGCGGTTTCGCGCGAATTGCGCCACACCGCCGGCGTATCGAGCGCGCCGTAGTCGGCCGTGCTGACGTGCTGCGGCTGCGCATAGCCGTGCGACACCGCGCTGACCGGCTGGTTGTCGGTGCCGGTGCGCAGCAGCGTCATCGGCGCCGATTGCTGCTTCTTCGCCGCACGGCCGAGGCCCGTTGCGACGACCGTCACGCGCAGCGCATCGCCCATCGCGTCGTCGTACACCGCACCGAAGATCACCGTCGCGTCTTCCGCCGCGTAGCTCTTGATCGTGTTCATCACTTCGCGCGTTTCCGACAGGCGCAGCGAGCGGCTCGACGTGATGTTGACCAGCACGCCGCGCGCGCCCGACAGATCGACGCCTTCGAGCAGCGGGCTCGCCACGGCCTGTTCCGCCGCGAGGCGCGCGCGATCGACGCCGGCGACCGTCGCCGTGCCCATCATCGCCTTGCCCTGCTCGCCCATCACCGTCTTCACGTCTTCGAAGTCGACGTTCACGAGGCCGTCGACGTTGATGATTTCGGCGATGCCTGCGACCGCGTTGTTCAACACGTCGTCCGCGCACTGGAAGCACTTGTCCATCTCGGCGTCATCGCCCATCACGTCGAACAGCTTGTCGTTCAGGACGACGATCAGCGAGTCGACGTGATCCTCCAGTTGCTGCGAGCCTGCTTCTGCGACGCGCATGCGCTTGCCGCCTTCGAATTCGAACGGCTTGCTGACGACGCCGACCGTCAGGATGCCCATCTCCTTCGCGATCTGCGCGACGACCGGCGCCGCGCCCGTGCCCGTGCCACCGCCCATGCCGGCCGTGATGAACACCATGTGCGCGCCGCGCAGTGCGTCGGCGATGCGCTCGCGCGCCTCTTCGGCCGCCGCCTTGCCCATCTCCGGCTTCGCGCCGGCGCCGAGGCCGGTGTTGCCGAGTTGGATCACGGACGGTGCGCGTGCACGCGACAGCGCCTGTGCGTCGGTGTTCATCACGATGAAGTCGACGCCCTGCACGCCCCGGTTGATCATGTGCTGAACGGCATTGCCGCCAGCGCCGCCAACGCCGACCACCTTGATGATGGTGCCGTTGGTTTCGGTTTCCAGCATTTCGAATTCCATTGTTGCCTCCGTCAAGAAAATAAGACTACGCGGCCGTTATTCGGCAGGAGATCGGGCAACCCCCTGTCGCGCGCCGGCCGCCGGCACCGGCGCGAATTTCGATTCGGTTGGTCAGAAGTTGCTCAGGAACCATTCCTTCATCCGCGAGAAGATCTGCCCCGCGTTGCCGGACTGCACGGCGACCTTGCGGCCGCGCATGCGCTGCGCACTGCCTTCGACCAGCAAGCCCATCGCCGTCGAGTAGCGCGGATTGCGCACCACGTCGGCGAGGCCGCCTGCGTATTCCGGCGCGCCGATGCGCACCGGCTTCAGGAAAATGTCTTCGCCGAGCTCGACCATGCCGGGCATCATCGACGCGCCGCCGGTAATGACCACGCCGGAGCTCAGCAGTTCTTCGTAGCCCGACTCGCGCACGACCTGCTGCACGAGCGAGAACAGTTCTTCGACGCGCGGCTCGATCACCGCCGCGAGCGCCTGGCGCGACAGCGTGCGCGGCCCGCGTTCGCCGAGGCCCGGCACTTCGACCATCTCGTCCGGATCGGCGAGCGCCTGCTTCGCGATCCCGTAGCCGACCTTGATGTCTTCCGCGTCCGGCGTCGGCGTGCGCAGCGCCATCGCGATGTCGCTCGTGATCTGGTCGCCGGCGATCGGAATCACCGCGGTATGGCGGATCGCACCTTCCGCGAAGATCGCGATGTCGGTCGTGCCGCCGCCGATGTCGACCAGCACCACGCCGAGATCCTTCTCGTCTTCGGTGAGCACGGCGAGCGACGACGCGAGCGGCTGCAGGATCAGGTCGTTCACTTCGAGCCCGCAGCGGCGCACGCACTTGACGATGTTCTGCGCGGCGCTGACCGCGCCCGTCACGATGTGCACCTTCACCTCGAGGCGGATGCCGCTCATCCCGATCGGCTCGCGCACGTCTTCCTGGCCGTCGATGATGAATTCCTGCGTGAGGATGTGCAGCACCTGCTGGTCGGTCGGGATGTTGATCGCCTTCGCGGTCTCGATCACGCGCGCGACGTCCGTCTGCGTGACTTCCTTGTCCTTGATCGCGACCATCCCGCTCGAGTTGAAGCTGCGGATGTGGCTGCCCGCGATCCCCGTGAACACGTTGGTGATCTTGCAGTCGGCCATCAGCTCGGCTTCCTCGAGCGCGCGCTGGATCGACTGCACGGTGGCCTCGATGTTGACCACCACGCCCTTCTTCAGACCTTTCGATTCGCTCTGGCCGAGGCCGATCACCTCGTAATGGCCCTCGCCCTTCAGCTCGGCGACGATGGCCACCACCTTCGACGTGCCGATGTCGAGGGAAACCAGCAGATCCTTGTAGTCTTTGCTCATAAAGTGCTCTTGCGTGTGATCTCTCGTTACTGCTTGCGCTTGTCGGTATCGGTCAGGAACCGCATGCCTGCCGCACGTATCGCGAACCCGTTCGGATAACGCAGGTCCGCGTACTCGATGTCGTTGCCCCAGCGCTGCGTGACGGCCGGCCACGCGGCGACGAGGCGCTGGCTGCGGTCGTGCAGGGTTTCGCTGGTGCGCTCCTTGCCCAGCTCGACCTGCATGCCGTTCGACAGCTTCACCGTCCACGCGTAACGCGCCGACAGCGTCACTTCTTCAGGCGCCGCCTTCAGCGGCGCAAACCAGTTCATGAAGTCGCGATAGCGCGCGACGACTTCCCTTGCACTGCCCTCCGGACCGTCGAACGCGGGCAGCTCCTGATCCAGCTCGCCCTGGTTCGCGGTGAACAGCTCGCCGTCGACGCTGACGAGCTGCGCGCTGCCCCACGTTCCGAGCGGTTTGTACTCCTCGAGCGTGACAGCCAGCGCATTCGGCCACACGCGGCGCACGCTCGCGTGGCGCACCCACGGCATCTGCTCGAACGCGGCGCGCGCCGTGTCGAGATCGACCGTGAAGAAGTTGCCCTTCAGCCGGCCGACCACCCCCGCGCGCACCGTCGGCGAGTTGATGTGTTCGGTGTCGCCGTCGATCCGGATCTCGCGCAGCGCGAACGTCGGACGCTGGATCAGCCAGTAGCAGCCGGCCGCCGCCAACACGAGCAGCAGCAGCGCGTACAGCGCGCTGGCGGCAAGGTTGAGTTGGCGAACGTTGTTCCACATACGTCGTTCCGTTCCTGCGTCAATCGTTGAGCGTAAGCGACAGCACCTTCACGACCAGCTCCGAATAGCTGATGCCGATCGAGCGTGCGGCCTTCGGCGGCAGCGAATGATCGGTCATCCCGGGCGCCGTGTTCACTTCGAGGAAGTACGCGTTGCCGGCCGCGTCCAGCATGAAGTCCGCGCGGCCCCAGTCGGTGCAGCCGAGCACGTCGAACGCGCGCCGCGCGATGCGCTTCAGCTCCGCTTCCTGCGCCGCCGGCAACCCGCACGGGATCAGGTACTGCGTATCGTCGGCGACGTACTTCGCGTGATAGTCGTAGAACTCGCCGGCCGGCACGATCTTGATCAGCGGCAGGTCGAGATCGCCGGCGATGCACGCGGTGTACTCGCCGCCGCCCTCGATGCTCTTCTCCACGATCACGATCTTGTCGTGCGTCGCGGCTTCCGACAGTGCGGCGGGCAACGCGTCGGCCGTCTTCACCTTCAGCACGGCGACGCTCGAGCCTTCGCTCGCCGGCTTCACGAACAGCGGCAGGCCCAGCTTCGCGACGATCTCGGTCGCGCGCGCCGCGTAGTCGTCGCCGCGCAGCACCGTTTCGAACGGCGGCGTCGGCACGCCCGTCTGCTGCCACACGAGCTTGGTGCGGAACTTGTCGAGACCGAGCGCCGAGCCGAGCACGCCGCTGCCCGTGTAGCGGATCCCGTAGAAGTCGAGCGCGCCCTGGATCTGGCCGTTCTCGCCGTAGCCGCCGTGCAGCGCGTTGAACGCGCGCACGAAGCCTTCGTCCTTCAGCGCCGACAGCGGCCGCTCGGCCGGGTCGAACAGATGCGCGTCGATGCCTGCGTCGCGCAGGCCCTGCAGCACGAGGCGGCCCGAGGTGAGCGACACCTCGCGTTCGGCCGACTCGCCGCCGAACAACACCGCCACCTTGCCGAAACGTTTCGGATCGATCCCGCTCATGTCATCCCTTCTGTTGCGTGTTCTGCACGATCTTCGCCGGCACGCCGCCGATCGAACCCGCGCCCATCGTGATCACCACGTCGCCGTTGCGCGCGACCTTGGCCAGTGCGTCCGGCACGTCGTCGACCGTCGCGACGAACACCGGGTCCACCTTCCCTACCGTGCGCAGCGCACGCGACAGCGCGTCGCCGTTGGCCGTCGCGATCGCCGCCTCGCCCGCCGCATAGACTTCCGTCAGCACCAGCGCATCGACCGTCGACAGCACGTTGACGAAATCGTCGAAGCAGTCGCGCGTGCGCGTGTAGCGGTGCGGCTGGAACGCCAGCACGAGGCGGCGGCCCGGGAACGCGCCGCGCGCGGCCGCGATCGTCGCCGCCATCTCGACCGGGTGGTGGCCGTAGTCGTCGATCAGCGTGTACTGGCCGCCGTCCGCGCTCGGCACCTCGCCGTAGCGCTGGAAGCGCCGGCCGACGCCGTTGAATTCCGCCAGCGCGAGCTGGATCGCGTCGTCCGACACGCCGAGATCGGTCGCGATCGCGATCGCCGCGAGCGCGTTCTGCACGTTGTGCAGGCCCGGCAGGTTCAGCACCACCGCGAGCGGCGAGCGGCCTTCGCGGATCACCGTGAAGTGCATGCGGCCGTCGCGCGCGTCGATGTTCTCCGCGCGCACCTGCGCGTCGGCCGACAGCCCGTAGCGCACGACCGGCTTCGAGATGAACGGGATGATCTGGCGCACGTTCGGATCGTCGACGCACACGACGGCGCTGCCGTAGAACGGCAGGCGCTGCGTGAATTCGATGAACGCCTGCTTGAGCCGCGCGAAATCGTGGCCGTAGGTGTCCATATGATCGGCGTCGATGTTCGTGATGACTTCGATCACCGGATACAGGTTCAGGAACGACGCGTCCGACTCGTCGGCCTCCGCAACGATGAAGTCGCCGGTGCCGAGCCGCGCGTTCGCGCCGGCGCTGATCAGCCGCCCGCCGATCACGAAGGTCGGATCGAGGCCGCCGGCCGCGAGCACGCTCGCGACGAGGCTCGTTGTGGTGGTCTTGCCGTGCGTGCCGGCGATCGCGATGCCCTGCTTCAGGCGCATCAGCTCCGCGAGCATCACCGCGCGCTGCACGATCGGCACGCGCTGGTGGCGCGCGGCCAGCACTTCGGGGTTGTCCGAGCGCACGGCCGTCGACACGACCACCGCGTTCGCACCTTCGATGTTCGCCGCGTCGTGCCCGATCGCGATACGCGCGCCGAGCGCCGCGAGGCGATCGGTCACCGCATTGCGCGACAGGTCCGAGCCGCTTACCTCGTAGCCGAGATTGACGAGCACTTCGGCGATGCCGCTCATGCCCGCGCCGCCGATCCCGACGAAATGAATATGTTTGACGATGTGTTTCATTGCAATTGTTCCAGGTTCGCGCCGGCCACCTTCGCGCAGACGCGCGCGACTTCATCGGTGGCCTCGGGCTTTGCCAGCGAGCGCGAACGCTCGGCCATCGCCGCGAGCGACGCCCGCGACTGGCCACGCAGCCAGTCGGCGAGCAGTTGCGCCGACAGGTCGCGCTGTTGCACCAGCACCGCCGCGCCCGCATCGGCGAGAAACGCGGCGTTGGTCGTCTGGTGATCGTCGACCGCGTACGGGAACGGCACGAACAGCGCGGCCACGCCCACCGCCGCGATCTCCGACACCGTCATCGCGCCGGAGCGGCAGATCACGAGATCGGCCGCCGCGTACGCGCTCGCCATGTCGTCGATGAACGGCACGAGCCGCACGTCGTCGCCGCCCGCAAAGCCGGCCGCTTCGTAGTTCGCCTTCAGCGCATCGATGTGCTTCGCGCCCGCCTGATGGACGATGCGCGGACGCTCGCCCGGCGCGAGCAGCGCCAGCGCGCGCGGCACGACTTCGTTCAGCGCGGCTGCGCCGAGACTGCCGCCGACCACGAGCACGTGCAACGGGCCGCTGCGCGATGCATAGCGTGCTTTGGGTGCCTCCGTGCGCGCAAGTTCCGCGCGGATCGGATTGCCGGTCCATTCGGCGTGCGGCAGTGCGTCGGGGAACGCCACCAGCACCCGCTTCGCGAACTTGGCGAGCACCTTGTTCGCGAGGCCGGCGATCGAATTCTGTTCGTGCAGCACGAGCGGCCGGCCCGACAGCGCGGTCATCACGCCCGCCGGAAACGTGATGTAGCCGCCCATCCCGAGCACGACGTCCGGCCGCACGCGGCGCAGCGCGCCGAGGCTTTGCCAGCACGCGCGCAGCAGGTTGAACGGCAGCGTCAGCTTGGTCTTCAGCCCCTTGCCGCGCAGCCCGCCGAAGCGCACGTATTCCATCGGAATGCCGTGCTTCGGCACGAGCGTCGCTTCCATCCCG
This sequence comes from Burkholderia sp. B10, assembly GCF_004368385.1. Classification (NCBI taxonomy): domain Bacteria; kingdom Pseudomonadati; phylum Pseudomonadota; class Betaproteobacteria; order Burkholderiales; family Burkholderiaceae; genus Burkholderia; species Burkholderia sp. B10. The sequence continues at coordinate 78,482 of NZ_PQMX01000021.1, forward strand.
GCCGGATTGCCGAGCCATACGACGCGCCAGCCCGCCGCTTCCATCCGGTGCGCGACCGCGAGCCCCGGGAACACGTGGCCCCCGGTGCCGCCTGCCATCACCATCAGCGTGCGTCGCGACGCGGTCATACCTTTCCTCCGCGCATCGGCAAGCATGAACGAACGTTTTGGCTACGGCCGCTGCGCTTAACTTCGCGCGCTTCGCGCACGAAGTTAGCCTTCGCCGAAATCGCGTACTGACGCAGGGAGGTCATACCTTCCCTCCCCGCATCAGTACGCGATTTTCATAATCGACCCGCAGCAGCACCGCCAGCGAGACACAGTTCAGCAGAATGCCCGAGCCGCCGTAGCTGACGAGCGGCAGCGTGAGGCCCTTGGTCGGCAGCAGGCCGAGGTTCACGCCCATGTTGATGAAGGTCTGCGCGCCGAACCAGATGCCGATGCCCTTAGCCATCAGGCCCGCGAACGTGCGGTCGAGCGCAAGCGCCTGACGGCCGATCTCGAACGCGCGGCGCACGATCCAGTAGAACAGCAGGATCACCACCAGCACGCCGACGAAGCCGAGCTCCTCGCCGATCACCGCGAGGATGAAGTCGGTATGCGCTTCGGGCAGGTAGTTGAGCTTCTCGACGCTGCCGCCGAGGCCGACGCCGAACCACTCGCCGCGGCCGAACGCGATCAGCGAGTGCGTGAGTTGGTAGGCCTTGCCCTGCGCGTAGCGTTCGTCCCACGGATCGAGATACGCGAAGATCCGCTCGCGACGCCACGGCGACAGCCACACGAGCATCGTGAACGTGCCGATCGCGGTCGCGACCAGCCCGCCGAACAGCTTGCCGTTCACGCCGCCGAGGAACAGCACGCCCATCGCGATCGCCGCGACCACCATGAACGCGCCCATGTCGGGCTCGAGCAGCAGCAGCGCGCCGACCAGGCCAACCGCGAACGCCATCGGCAAGAAGCCCTTCGCGAAGCTCTGCATGTACTCCTGCTTGCGCACCGTGTAGTTCGCCGCGTAGATCGTCACCGCGAGCTTCATGATTTCCGACGGCTGCATGTTCGTGATGCCGAGCGGAATCCAGCGGCGCGCGCCGTTCACGCCCTTGCCGACGTGCGGGATCAGCACGATCACGAGACCCACCAGCGCCATCAGGAAAAGATGCGGCGCGTATTTGTCCCAGGTCGACACGGGCACGCGGAACGCGACCACCGCCGCGACGAACGCGACGACGAGCGACACGCAGTGGCGCATCAGGAACGCGTAATCGTGATACGACGCGTATTTCGGCGAGTCGGGCATCGCGATCGATGCCGAATAGACCATCACGACGCCGAGCCCGAGCAGCGCGATCGCGACCCACAGCAGCGAGTAGTCGAAGTCGAGCATCCGCGAGCGGCTCGGCCGCACGCCGTTGACGACGCTCGCGAGGCCGCCCGTCGCGGCGCGCGTGGCCGAGGCGGCGCGTCCGCCCGCGGCATTGCCGCCGGTGTCGCGCCGATCGTTGAAGCGGGAGACGAGGCGATCGGACCAGCTCATGGCGTCGCTCCTTTGTCGATGGCGATTTCATCCACCGCCGCGCGGAACACGTCCGCGCGATGGGCGTAGTTGCGGAACATGTCGAGGCTCGCGCAGGCAGGCGACAGCAGCACCGCATCGCCCGGCTCGGCGAGCTCGGCGGCCGCACGCACCGCGCCTTCGAGCGTCGCGTGGTCGGCGAGCGGCACGCCGGTGTCGGCGAGCGTCGCGCGCAGCGCCGGCGCGTCGCGGCCGATCAGCATCACCGCACGGCACCAGCGCGCGACCGGCGCGACGAGCGGCGCGAAGTCCTGGCCCTTGCCGTCGCCGCCGGCAATCAGCACGATCTTCTGCGCGAGGCCGTCGAGCGCGGCTACCGTCGCACCGACGTTCGTGCCCTTGCTGTCGTCGACGTAGTCGACGTCGTCGATCGTCGCGATCACCTCGACGCGATGCGCTTCGCCGCGGTATTCGCGCAGCGCATGCAGCAGCGGCGCGGCCGGCAGGTCGATCGCACGCGCGAGCGCGAACGCGGCCAGCGCGTTCGCCGCGTTGTGCAGCCCGCGGATGCGCAATGCGTCGACCGGCATCAGCCGCTTGTGCGCGATATCGGGCGTATGCGCGCCGTCGCGCTTGCGCCGGCGGGTCGTCGTCGTTTCGTCCGGCGCGTCGCGGTCGATCGCTTCGACGAGCCACGCGATGCCGTTGTCGCGCGACAGCCCGTAGTCGCCGTCCCGCGTCGGCTCGCCGAGGCCGAACGTCACCGTGCGCGCCGCATCGGCGGCGCCCGCGGCCGGCGCGAACTTCATCACGGCCGCGTCGTCGCGGTTCAGCACGCGCGTGGTCGTCGCGCCGAAGATGCGGCCCTTCGCCGCCGCATAGGCGTCGAAGCTGCCGTGCCAGTCGAGATGGTCCTGCGTGATGTTCAGAATCGCGGCCGCGTCGGGCGCGAACGTACGCGCGGTCTCGAGCTGGAAGCTCGACAGTTCGAGCACCCAGACCTCGGGCAGCGCCGTCTCGTCGATCGCGCTCGCGAGCCGGTCGAGCATCGCCGGGCTGATGTTGCCGGCGACGGCGACCTTCTTGCCCGCGCGCTGGCACAGCAAGCCGGTGAGGCTCGTCGTCGTGGTCTTGCCGTTGGTGCCGGTGATCGCCAGCACCTTCGGCTGGTAGCCGCTCGTGCCGAGCGCGCGCAGCGCCTGCGCGAAGAATTCCAGTTCGCCCCACACCGCGATCGCGCGTTCGCTCGCGGCCGCGAGCAGCGCGGCGAGCGCCGGCTCGAGCGGCGACAGGCCGGGGCTCAGCCCGACGATGTCGATGCCGCCGTCGAGCAGCGCAGGCGTGAACGGGCCGCCGACGAATTCGGCGTCGATGCCTTCCGCCTGCAGCGCGGCAAGGTTCGGCGGCGCCTCGCGGGTATCGGCAATCCGCAGCCGGCACCCGTGCCTCGCGCACCACCGCGCGATCGCGAGGCCCGATTCCCCAAGCCCCAGCACGAGCACCATCGGCCTTTGCCGATCTCCAAACATCTCGCCAGACATCCTTGTTACCTTTCCTTTACCGCAGCTTGAGGGTGGACAGACCGAACAGGCACAGCATCAGCGTGATGATCCAGAAACGCACCACCACCTGCGTTTCCTTCCAGCCGGACAATTCGAAATGGTGATGCAGCGGCGCCATCTTCAGCAGGCGGCGCCCTTCGCCGTAACGTTTCTTCGTGTACTTGAACCACGACACCTGCAGCATCACCGACAACGTTTCCGCGACGAAGATGCCGCCCATGATGAACAGCACGATTTCCTGGCGCACGATCACCGCGACGGTGCCGAGCGCGCCGCCGAGCGCGAGCGCGCCGACGTCGCCCATGAACACCTGCGCGGGGTGCGTGTTGTACCAGAGGAACGCCAGCCCGGCTCCGCCCATCGCCGAGCAGAAGATCAGCAATTCGCCCGCGCCCGGAATATGCGGGAACAGCAGGTACTTCGAATAGACCGAGCTGCCCATCACGTACGCGAACACGCCGAGCGACGCGCCGACCAGCACGACCGGCATGATCACGAGGCCGTCGAGGCCGTCGGTCAGGTTCACCGCATTGCTCGCGCCGACGATCACGAAATAGGTCAGCACGATGAAGCCCCACACGCCGAGCGGGTAGCTGATCGACTTCAGGAACGGCAGCATCAGGTCGGCCCGCGCGGGCAGCCCCATCGACAGCCCGCTCCTCACCCACGCCATGAACAGGTCGAGCACGCGCACGTTGTTCGCCTCGGACACGCTGAACGCCAGGTAGACGGCCGCGAACAGGCCGATCACCGACTGCCAGAAATACTTCTCGCGCGACGACATCCCGCGCGGGTCCTTGTGGACGACCTTGCGGTAATCGTCGACCCAGCCGATCACGCCGAAGCCGAACGTGACGAGCATCACGATCCAGATGAAACGGTTCGTCAGGTCGCCCCACAGCAGCGTCGCGACCGCGATGCCGATCAGAATCAGCACGCCGCCCATCGTCGGCGTGCCGGACTTGACGAGATGACTCTGCGGGCCGTCCTTGCGCACGGCCTGCCCGACCTTCATTTGCGTCAGCTTGCGGATCACCCACGGTCCGCACACGAGCCCGATGCCGAGCGCGGTGATGGTAGCCATCACCGCACGGAACGTCAGGTACGTGAACAAGCGCAAAAAGCTTGCGTCTCCTTGCAGCCATTGCGCCAGCGCCAGCAGCATGCTTCCTTCCTTCTACTCAGTGAGCGGCGGGCACCGTGCCCGCCGCGGGTTGGTTCGTCAGCGCGTCGACCACGCGCTCCATCTTCATGTACCGCGAGCCCTTGACCAGCACCGTCGCGTGCGCGCCGTAGCCGGCCGCGAGCAAGGCGGTCAGCAGCGCGCCGACGTCGCCGAAATGGCGGGCCGTGTCGCCGTACGCCGCGCATGCGTCGCGCGACGCATCGCCGAGCGCGAACAGCGCGTCGATGCCGCGCTCGCGGGCATATGCGCCGATCTCGCGGTGAAAGGCCGGGCCTTCGTCGCCGACTTCGCCCATGTCGCCGATCACCAGCACGCGCGGCGCCGCCTGTGCGGCCAGCACGTCGATCGCCGCGCGCATCGAGTCGGGGTTCGCGTTGTAGGTGTCGTCGACGACCGTCGCGCCCGCGAGGCTGCCGACGTCCGCACGCCGCACCTGCAAGCGGCCCTTGACCGGCTCGAACGCTTCGAGCCCGCGCCCGATCGCGGCCAGCTCGACGCCGGCCGCGAGCGCCGCGGCCGCGGCCGCCAGCGCGTTGCGCGCGTTGTGCTCGCCGAGCGCGCGCAGCCGTACGGTCAGCGCGCCGGACGGCGTGTCGATCGCGAGCTCGCCGCCTTGCAAGCGGCCGGTGACTTGGGCGTCGACCTGCCGCTGCGCGTCGTGCAGCGCGAAATCGAGAATCCGGTTGCCGGTCGCCGCGACGCGCCAGATGCCCGCGTACGCATCGTCGGCCGGGAACACGGCGACGCCGTCCGGCGCGAGCGCGTGGATCACCGCCGCGTGTTCGAGCGCGACCGCCTCGACCGTCGCCATGAACTCCTGGTGCTCGCGCTGCGCGTTGTTGACGAGCGCGACGGTCGGCGCGGCGAGGCGCGCGAGCACGTCGGTCTCGCCCGGATGGTTCATGCCGAGCTCGATCACCGCGAGGCGGTGCGCGGCCGACAGCCGCAGCAGCGTCAGCGGCACGCCGATGTCGTTGTTCAGGTTGCCGGCCGTCGCGAGCCGTGCGTCGGCGCCGACCGCTGCCGCGAAGATCGACGCGATCATTTCCTTGACGGTCGTCTTGCCGTTGCTGCCCGTCACGGCGACGAGCGGCAGCGCGAAGCGCTTGCGCCAGCCATGCGCGAGCGCGCCGAGCGCGGCGCGCGTCTCGCCGCCTTCGACGACCGGCATCGCGAGGCCCGCCGGCACGTGCGCGACCAGCGCCGCGGCTGCGCCGCGCGCGGCCACGTCGCCGAGGAAGTCGTGCGCGTCGAAGCGCTCACCCTTCAGCGCGACGAACAGGTCGCCGGGGCCGGCCGTACGGCTGTCGGTCGATACGCGCTCGAACGTCGTGGCCGGATCGCCGTGAACGACGGCGCCGGGAATCAGGCGCGCGGCTTCGCCGAGACTGAGCATCGTCATTCGCCGCCTCCCTTGCCGTGGGTCGCGCGCGCCGCCAGCGCGAGCCGCGCGTGATCCTGATCCGAGAACGTGCGCTTCTTGCCCATGATTTCCTGCGTCGCTTCGTGGCCCTTGCCGGCCAGCAGCACGACGTCTTCGCGCGCGGCGCCGCGCACGGCCTGCAGGATCGCGCTCGCACGATCCTCGATGCGGCGTGCGCGATCGGGCGCCGTCATGCCCGCGACGATCTGGTCGATGATGCGCTGCGGATCTTCGCTGCGCGGGTTGTCGCTCGTGACGACGACTTCGTCGGCGAGCCGCTCGGCGATCGCGCCCATCAGCGGGCGCTTCGTCGCATCGCGGTCGCCGCCGCAGCCGAACATGCAGACGAGCCGGCCGCCGCGCGCCGCCGCGATCGGGCGCAGGGCTTCGAGCGTCTTGTCGAGCGCGTCCGGCGTGTGCGCATAGTCGATCACCACCAGCGGCTCGTCGTTCTGCGGCCGACCGCCGAGCCGCTGCATGCGGCCGTTGACGGACTCGAGCCGCGCGATCTCGGCAACCGCCGCGTCGAACGGCACGTCGGCCGCGAGCAGCGAGCCGAGCACCGCGAGCAGGTTGCTGACGTTGAACGTGCCGAGCGTGCCGACCTCGACGTCGGCCTCGCCCCACGACGAGCGCAGCCGGAACGCGGTGCCCGCGGCGGTCGCGCGCACGTCGGTCGCGACCAGCTCGCGGTCGGCGCCGGCCGACGGCGCGTCGCCGATGCCGTACGCGATCGTGCGCACGCGTCCGGCCAGCTTCTCGAGCAGCCGGCGGCCCGCCGCGTCGTCGCGATTGACGACCGCCGCGCGCAGCCCGCGCCACGTGAACAGCTTCGCCTTCGCCGCCTCGTACGCGTCGAACGTGCGGTGATAGTCGAGATGATCCTGCGTGAGATTCGTGAACACCGCGATGTCGAACGCGGTGCCGTTCACGCGGCCTTGATGCAGCGCGTGCGACGACACTTCCATCGCGACGGCCTTCGCGCCCGCATCGCGCAGGCGCGCGAGGCTGCGCTGCAACTGCGGCGCGTCGGGCGTCGTGAAGCCGGTCGGCACGAGCTGGCCCGGCATGCCGCTGCCGAGCGTGCCGATCAGCGCGCAGGGCTGGTGCAGCGCCGTCAGCGCGGCGGCGATCCATTGCGTGCACGACGTCTTGCCGTTCGTACCGGTCACGCCGATCGCGAGCAGAGCGTCGCTCGGATCGCCGTACCAGCCGCTCGCGATTTCGCCGGCGAGCTGGTCGAGCCCCGGCACCGCGAACGCGACCGGAACGGCCGGCGCGGCAGCGAGGCCTTCCGGTTGATACAGCACGGCGGCCGCGCCGCGGGCCACCGCATCGGCAATGAACGCGCGATTGTCGGCCCCGTCGACCGCATAGCCGAGAAACACGTCGCCTGCCTGCAGGCTGCGCGTGTCGGCATGCAGCTGCGCCGCGGGGGCCACATGCTGGCGCAGCCACGCAAGCGCGGCTGCGATCTGCTGATGCGCCGGATGAGAACTGCGAGCGGCGCTCATCGAACAACTCCTGGTGAATTACGTGTAGTGCTGGAAACGATCATATGCTTCGCGTGGCCGCTGCCGGCGAGCTTTTGCGGCCCCGACGCGGCGGGCGCCGCCGGCGCGGCGTCGCCCGATACGACGAGCTGCTTGATCGGCATGTTCGGCGGCACGTTCAGCGCGCGCATCGTATCACCCGCGATCGCCGAAAATACGGGGCCCGAGACCTGCCCGCCGAAGTGGCTGCCCGCGGTCGGCTCGTCCACCGACACCGCGACCACGATGCGCGGATTCGGCATCGGCGCCATCCCGACGAACGACGCGCGGTACTTGCGCGTGTAGCCATGACCTTCGTGCTTGTAGGCGGTACCGCTCTTGCCGCCGACGCGATAGCCGGGCACCGCGGCGTCCGGCGACGTGCCGCCCGGCGCGACGACGGTCTCGAGCATCGCGCGCACTTCGCGCGCGGTGGTCGGCGTGAATACCTGCGTGCCCGTGATCTGCTGATTGGGGTCGGTCTTGAAAATGGTCACCGGCATCAGTTCGCCGTCGTGCGCGATCGCGGTGTACGCGCGCGCCAGCTGGAACAGCGATACCGACAGCCCGTAGCCGTACGACATCGTCGCCTGCTCGATGCGGCGCCAGCTCTTCCACGGGCGCAGCCGGCCGGCCGCGGCGCCGGGGAAGCCGACCTTCGGCGCCTGGCCGAGGCCGATGCTCGTATACATGTTCCACATTTCCTCGGGCCGCATCGTCATCGCGATCTTGGTCGCACCGATGTTGCTCGACTTCTGGATCACACCGCCGACCGTCAGCGTGCCGAAGCCCGCATCGTCGGTGATCGGCGCGCCGTCGAGCACGAAGTGCCCGTTGCCCGTCTCGACGAGCGTGTTCGGCGTCACGCGATGCAGGTCGAGCGCGAGCGACACGGTGAACGGCTTCATGATCGAGCCCGGCTCGAACACGTCGGTCAGGATCCGGTTGCGCAGCTGCTCGCCGGTCAGGCGCGTGCGGTCGTTCGGGTTGTAGGTCGGATAGTTGACCAGCGCGAGCACTTCGCCGGTGCGCACGTCGACGACCATCGCCGCGCCGGCCTTGGCCTTGAACTTCTCGACGGCGGCCTTCAGGTTCGCGTACGCGATGTACTGGATCTTGCTGTCGATCGACAGGTCGACGTCGGTGCCGTTGTGCGGCGGAATCTGTTCGGCGACGTCCTCGACGATGTGCCCCATCCGGTCCTTGATCACGCGACGCACGCCGGACGTGCCGGACAGCGACTTCTGGTCGCCGAGCTCGACGCCCTCCTGCCCTTCGTCCTCGACGTTCGTGAAGCCGATCAGATGGGCGGTGATCTCGCCTTCCGGATAGAAGCGCTTGTACTCGTTGCGCTGATAGATGCCCGGGATGTCGAGCGCGGCGACCTTGTCGGCGACGTCGAGCGGCACCTGACGCTTCACGTAGACGAAGCCCTTGTCTTCCGACAGCTTGATGCGCAGCTCCTTCGGCGTCATGCCGAGCAGCTTGCCGAGCTGGTTGATCTTGGCGGCGTCGAGGTCGTCCGGCACGGCGTCGGGAATGGCCCAGATCGCGCGCACGGGCAGGCTCGTCGCGAGCACGAGCCCGTTGCGGTCGAGGATCTTGCCGCGCGTGGCCGGCAGCTCGATCGTGCGCTGATAGCGGCTCTCGCCCTGCTTCTGGTAGAACGCGTTGCCGGGGCCCTGGATCCAGAACGCGCGCGCGGTCAGCGCGACGAACGCCATGAACAGCAGGAACACGACGAGCTTCGAGCGCCACATCGGCAGGTGCACGCCGAGCACGGGGCTCGACGAGAATTTCACGTCCTGGCGCTTGTGCGACGGCTTCATCGTGCGCCCCCGCGGCCCTTCGCGCCGGCATCGGCCGACGCGGGAATCGGTGCGTCGATCGCCTTCGCGGCGCCCGGCGGCAGCGTCAGGTACTGCGTGCGGCCGGTCGTGATCGGCTGCATCTTCAGCGTATCGTTCGCGAGCTGCTCGATGCGGGAGGTCTTCGACAGCGCGCTCTGCTGATATTGAAGCTGCGCGTAATCCTGCTGGAGCTGACGCTCCTGCGACTGCGCGCGCTGCAGCTGGATGAAGATCTGGCGCTGCTGGTTCGTCGAATTGACGACCGACAACGCGCAACCCATTACGATGATCAGCAGGAAGATGTTGAAGCGGCTCATGGCGTGACGCGCTCCGCAATGCGCATCACGGCCGACCGGGCGCGCGGATTCGCGGCGACTTCCGCTTCGCTCGGAAACTGACGGCTGATGATCTTCAGAGGCGGGCTCGGGAGGTCGACGGCGCGAATCGGCAGGCGACGGTCGACCGCAGGCGCACTCGCGTGCGCCTGCATGAATCGCTTGACGATTCGATCCTCGAGTGAATGAAAGCTGATGACCACCAGCCGCCCCCCTTGCTCCAGCAACGACAATGCCGCGTCTAGTACGACTTGCAGGTCCGCAAGCTCTTGATTGACGTGAATCCGTATAGCCTGAAAGGTGCGGGTTGCCGGATCCTTGCCCTTCTCACGGGTTTTGACGACGTGACCCACGATTTGGGCAAGCTCGCCCGTGGTGTCGAGAGGCCCAAGACGGTCGGACTCTGCCCGGCGAGCAACAAGCGCCTTTGCAATCTGAAAAGCAAACCGTTCTTCCCCATAATCTCGTATCACCTCCGTCAATTCCTGCACCGAAGCCCGCGCGAGCCACTCGGCCGCCGACTCGCCGCGCGTCGGATCCATTCGCATGTCCAGCGGGCCATCGGCGCGGAAGCTGAAGCCGCGCGCTGGATCGTTCACCTGCGGCGAGGACACGCCCAGGTCCAGCAACACCCCCGACACCTTCTCGACACCGCGCGCCGCAAGCGCGTCGCGCATCGATGCAAAGCTGTCGTGCACGATCGAGAAGCGCGCATCCTCGATGCGCTGCGCCGTCTCGATCGCCCTCGGATCCTTGTCGAACGCGATCAGCCGCCCGCCCGGCGCGAGCCGCGCGAGCACCGCGCGGCTATGGCCGCCGCGCCCGAATGTGCCGTCGACGTAAATGCCGTCCGGTCGCGTCACGAGCGAATCGACCGCTTCGTCCAGCAATACGGTCCGATGCTGCAATTCGTTTCCCATCGCGGGCGTCTCCGTCACCGCAATCAGAACGTGAAATTCTTCAGCGCGTCGGGCATGCCCTGCGCCATCGCTGCCTGCTCCTTCGCGATGTAGGTCTGCGAATCCCACAGCTCGAAGTGACTACCCATTCCCAACAACATGACTTCCTTTTCCAGTCCGGCTGCCATTCGCAGCTCGGGCGATACGAGAATCCGGCCCGCGCTGTCGAGATCGACGTCCATCGCGTTGCCGAGAAAAATACGGCGCCACCAATGGGCGTCCATCGGCAGCGCGGCGATCTTGGCGCGAAACACTTCCCATTCCGGGCGCGGAAACAGCAACAGGCAGCCGTCCGGGTGCTTGGTCACAGTCACCCGTCCTTCTGCCTGTCCTTGCAGCGCTTCGCGATAGCGGGCCGGCACCGACATCCGGCCTTTCGCATCGAGCGTCAGCGCCGACGCCCCTTGGAACACGTTCCGCTCTCCCGTTCAGGGCACCGAAGCACCCGCCCAACGCTCAAGAATTTAGCCCGAATGGCCCGCCAAATCACACAAAAATACACTTTCTCACACTGTCTCCCACTTTAGAGGAAGGGTTTGGCACGGTCAAGGGAGCGGCCCGCTTTTTTGACGAATTTTGTTATTCAGAACAAGGACTTACGCGCGGTTGCTCATGCGGCCCCGCAAACTAAAAATCGTTATAAATGAATGGGCTAGTGCAACTTGTGAAGGTGATACGT